>JAITWL010000174.1 GCA_031285285.1 Deferribacteraceae bacterium
CCCCAACTTGCCCTATCGCACCATGACCTGATTCAGAAGATTTGTTATGTGAATTGTACTGATTGTGCGAGTTATGCGAACCTGATCTGATGCTCAATGCGCTATAGCCCACGCCTATATAAGGCTGCACTGCGCCAAGCTCTGGTTTTAGCATCAGCATCGCGCCGCCACCAATACCTTGCAGGCGCTGGTTCACACCATTCAGCTCGCCATCAGCGCTATAATAGAGGCCTAATATGCGCAGAGTCACAGGCCATGCTATGTGCATATCCATGTAGATATCGGCGCTATAGCCTGTGTCATAGACTTCCTTGGCATCACCCATAGGGATAAATGCGCCACCACCAACACCTAGCTCAACGGCATTTGCGTTTGTTACCATAAAAAGGGCTAGAACTGTTAACATTGCTTTTTTAAACATAATTGATACTCCTTATGTTTTTGAGATTATCACGTGAGTATTAAGCTAAAGTTAAGTTAAAATTAAATTTCTCTAATGCTCTCTTAATTTGTGAATAATATTTTTCTTGATTCCCATATGGGCATATGCTAATTATGTTCGTGCGAACGAACTTTATGTCAGGTGGCAGTATGAAATTGCTTGAGAGTATGAAGGATGTTGATAGCTTGAGGGTGACGAGGCGACAGGAACAATTTTTGAATTTTATCGAAAATTTTTGCAAGGAATATGGCTATTCGCCAAGTGTGCGCGAGATTGGCAGGGGGCTAGGGCTTTCATCTACATCGGCTGTGAATGATATGCTTGATCGCCTTGTGAAGAAGGGTTTGCTCAATAAAAAAGCTGGTGAATCACGGACGTCCACACTCACCGAAAAAGCTGCCGAGGGGATACCTATAATTGGCCGCATTCGTGCAGGTATGCCTGTCGTATCAGAAGAAAATATTGAAGGCTACCTGCCTATAAATCTCAAAAAGGCTGCTGATAGCTTCTTTCTAATCGTGGAAGGCGAAAGCATGCGTGATAAAGGCATCTTGCATGGCGACTATGTGTTGATCAAACCTCAGTGTGATATTATAAATGGGCAGATAGGCGCATTTCGCATCAATGGCGAAGTCACGCTAAAGACTTTTCAACAACAAGATGGCGTAATCTCCCTGACACCTGCCAATAGCGAGTTTCAGCCTATTGTAGTATCTGAAAACGATGATTTTGAAGTGATTGGCCGCTTCACAATGCTTGTTCGCTCAGAAAACGATGCTTATATTGAACGCAAATACTAATCCTTATACACAGCCTTGATCACAATCTCCTTAGGGTTTTCGCAGCCTTTCAGCGGCTTAATCAGCCCGTGGATTGAGTGTGTCAGCATCTGCATGATAAAGTCTTTTGTTGGTATGTGCTTTCCATCCACTATCAGATGCAGTGCTATATCAGGGCGCACTTTGAGAAAGCGAGCCTCGATAAAATCCGCTATGGCAGCGTGATCATTGATATTAAGCTGATGGGGGCTATCTGCCAGCACTATATCGGAGGCCGTGGCTACTAGCCAGGGGTCACCTTCATTTGTGCGCTTGTTGCCTGCTGCGCTTCTATGCACCTCTATCTTGGCTATGGCAGCTTTCTTAAAGCCTTCGCAGATCACTATATCAGTATTGGCAGGGGCAAGCGCAGCTAGCTCTTGTGGGGAGTTGTCATGTTCGGCATCGCAGATCAGCAGATAGCCCTGAGCATTGCTCACTATGCTACATACCGCGCCAGCTGCCTTATGCCGCGCAGAGTCCGCGCCAGAATCATCATGCAGCTCGTGACCATGTCCATCATGCTTGATGGAAGCCACTTTATATCCCTTGGCAGCAAGCGCAGCTATCACCCCAGCGGCAACGGTTGTCTTCCCGCTGTCTGAAAAGCCTGTGAATGTGACTATTGGCAACATAATTCCCCCATAACTATGTATAGCACACAGTTATACATTTGACAAGAGCATCAAATGCTAAATAGTTAATACTATCCTGCTTGACAAAGTGCCATTTATATCCTATTTTTATCATCTCTTTAGTAATATTAACGATGTAGTTAGAAGGATTATTTAATTGCTACTAGGTAAGTTTTTTAAGTCTGCAAAAAAGACTGATATGTTAGATATCGTTGGTGTGGGCGACAACGTTTGGGTGACATTGCCATCCCTGCCACATAATGTGTATAATTCGACAGTGGAAGATATGGATGCTAATAGCATCTACCTCTCATTGCCATCCAAGAATGGCCTACGTTTGCCGTTGCGCAAGAAGCTAAAGCTGCGTATCTCGGTGATGGCCAAAACTGGGCGAATCAATTTTATGTCGCAGGTGGAGGATCTTGTCACAGAGGGCAGCCTAAAGCTGCTCAAGATAAGCATGCCTAGCGAAGTTAAGTCTGAGCAGCTGCGCAAATATTTTCGTGTGCCTGTCAACAATATGCCTGTGAAAATTTTGACTAAGAGTGATGCCTTCCCTGCATCTGTGACAAACCTCTCTGGCGGAGGCTGCTTGTTAGCTACACGCAGCAGGGATTTTAGGGCAGGAGATAAAGTGAAGCTTGATTTTGCGGGCAAGATTGGGCTATGGGAGGTCGAGGCTAAAGTTGTGAGGATAAATGCCACACATGGCGTGGCCTTCCAATTTATAATGAAAGAAACCGAAAGAGAAAAAATCGTCCGCTATGTGCTTAGGCGGCAGCTTGAGAGCGCGGTGTAATTCCAATTCTAAATTAAAGTTTCCATAATTCCGTCATTAGACTTATGAAATGCCAAGACCCATTCGCTTCGCAGGGGGTGACAGCACACGTCATTGCGGCCTTGAGCCGCAATCCAGAAATAAATCCAGTGGATGCGTATTCCCCATTGGATTAATCCTAGATTGCGGGTCAAGCCCGCAATGACGCAACTTTTTCTTGTGACCTGCCTGTAATGCTCGTCTGTATTGCATTTTGGAGAGAATACGTCATTACGAGGCTCTGCGAAGTAATCCAGACCTCAGGATAATTGACG
>JAITWL010000340.1 GCA_031285285.1 Deferribacteraceae bacterium
AGAGATATCTTTGCCAAAGGCCACCGCTAGCGGCGACTGGTCTTTATCGAATTCTTCCGTCTCCAAAAGCTCACGCAGCTTGACAGTCTGCCGCTGCTCATTTGGTATTTCTATGCCCACAGCAGCTTTGCCAGGGATGGGCGCGATTATGCGTATGCTCATGGCGCTCATAGTAAGCGCCAGGTCATTTTCAAGATTTGCAATCTTGCTGATCTTGATGCCTGGTGCTGGCTCTAGCTCAAATAGTGTCACCACTGGGCCAGGGCAGATCTCGCGGATAGTGCCATCCACATTGAAATCGCGTAGCTTGCCAAGGAGCAAGTCCGCCTTAGCGCGCAGCGCCTCCATATCGGGCTGCGGGGCATCGTCAGCTGGTTGCTCTAGCAGGTTGAAGGGAAGATCATAGTCAAGGATTGGCTGCGCCAGAATTAAGTCTGCGGGTTGCACTAAATTTAAGCTTGCGGGTTGCACATTTAAGTCTGCAGGCTGCGCCAGATTTAAGCTTGCGGGCTGTGCCTTCTCTGCCGCAGGGCTTTCCTTCGTCAACTCTTCAAATATGTCAATAACGCTAGTATCTTGAGTATCAATTTGCAGCTCTGGCGTGCTCTCTGCTGCATCTGCAGCTTTCTTCTCATGCTCAGCTAGCATCTGCTCTAGCTTAGCAACAGTCAGCAGCTCGCCATCGCTGGGAAACTTAAATACTTCTGTAGCTGCAGCCGATAAGGTAGCTGGTGTAGGGGCTTCCGCCACAATATCTGCTTAATACATTGGATCTGCAATAATATCACCTAGGTCTATATCAGGCTCTGGCTCAGCTTCTTCAACAGCTGAGATTAGATTTACAGAGCCTATAGTGGGCTCTTCGTCAGTCACAGCTTGCACGCTGGTGGTTTCCGCCATATAATACGGGCGAACACTTTCAGCAGCATCATCTTGCTCATCAGCTGTCTGCATTATCTCTGCTAGCTTGCGCTGGTCGCGTTCTTCTTTTTCTGTGCGTTTTTGCTCTATCCATTCGCTGTGACGCTGCTTTAATCCTGCATATAATATCAGCAGGCTATCTCTAACACGCACTGGTAGCGATATATCATCATCTTCATCGTTAGCATAGCCCGCAGGCTTAGTTTTGACATGCTTCTCACGGCTATTTATTTTATCTATAATCTCTAATATAGACACTCGCAACAGGGCAAAAAGCAATACCATAATGAAAAATGTGCAGAGAATCACCCCACCGACCTTGCCAAGAAAGCTCGCTATTACTACTGTGCTTAGCACGCCCAAGAGGCCGCCGCCTGTCTTATCAGGAAAAAAGAAGTCTGTCTCAGCCACTAGCCCTGTGAACATTGATAGCACAGCAATAAGGAGAAGTGCTTCTGTGATGCGCCCTGCTGCCTTGATGCCACTAAAGCTATGTCTATAGACCCTAACGAGCGTCACAAGCGCATATATGCAGCCAAACGGCAGCATGAGCGCTGTCCAGCCGAAGAGCATGCCGAGGAAATCCGCTGTGTATGCGCCTGCTGTGCCGAAGATATTCGCCACAGGCACATCATAGCGGATGAATACAATATTTGAGTATGACGGATCATCAGAGCTGTATGAAAAAAGCGACAGCCCTGTGAAAAGTGCAGCCAGAACCAATAGCACGAAGAAAACTTCATAAAAATATTTTGGCTGTGTTGGCAAATTTACAGCCTTGTTGCCATTTTTTAAAATAGATCGACTCATAAGCCCAACGATTTTTCTATCTTAGCACGGGTTACAGAGAGCACTTCCCCGCTTTCAGCGCGCAGTAGCTTCACATAGAGCTCATAGCTGCCATCTTTCTCATATAATGTGCCTGATACGAGAACTTGCGCATTGAGGATGCTTCCTAGCTCTATAGTGTCGTCTTCTGTCAAGCCAGAGAGACGCAATGCATATTCATCAAGGATCTTTTGCATATCTTTGCGCTCAACGGCTGTCCAGCCGCCATATAGCACCGCCGCTTGGCTGAGATGCTCAGTGAAATATTCTGCATTCGTTGCCAAAGCTTTGTCAGCTGTTATTGGTAGCACAGCAACGGTGGTGCTCTTCTCAAGCTTTATGCCAGAGTAGCTTGTGAGCTGTGTTAGCATCTGGCTAAATAGGTCAGCCAGCACTTTCGGGTTGCTCTCGCCCTTTGTGGAACCCGCAGGATTACTTGTGGCTTCAAAATAATCATCATCTGGGCTGGCTATTTCACGCCTTGCATAGGCGCTTATTTCATCTTTGGAGAAGCGGATAATCACAGCCTCAAGGTTTTCTGATGTGAAATTTTCGCCAGTGTGATGGCTGACGCTGCCTGCGGGATTTCCACCTTCGCCAGAGCCGTCAGATTCGCCGCGTTCACCATAGGTAAGGAAGATATATTTACCCATTGTGTATTGCGCAATCTGGCGTAGATTAGTCTCGCCTTCAATGCCTAGACCACCTGTACCCACTGAAAATAGCTTGATGCCCTTTTCGCGCGCTAGTTGCGCGGCGCTAAGGAGGGTAAACTTTTGATTATAATCAAGATGCGCCTCTGCATCTGTGATCACATAGGCCAGCTTCACGCCTTCGCTCTGCCAGCCCATCTCTTTGATGGATACTTCAAGCGCGGTCTGCATATCTTCTGGTGTATCACCGCCGCCATTAGCACTAATCTTGGAAAGCTCGCGCTGAAAAGCCTTAGCATCGCTTGTGAAAGGGATTTTCTTAGTAATGTAATCATCACCACGATCTTTATACATCACCATGCCAAAGCGTAGATTCTGCTTCACAGGCAATGTTAGCAGATTATCATGAATGATTAATAGCATATCGCGCAGACGGTTGATTTCCTCGCCCATGCTGCCTGTGGTATCAAGCACAAAGAGTATATCAACGGGCACTGGCTCTATAGGTGTAGATGATATAGGCAGGGTGAAGCTTTGCTGACGCTCGGCCTTGCGGTCAACTGTGAACGATTGCTTTGTGTTTTTATAGCTCACTTCCACCGTGTAGCTGCTTGTGGCTGCATCATATTCACTTGGGAAAAATAG
>JAITWL010000367.1 GCA_031285285.1 Deferribacteraceae bacterium
CAAGACCCATTCGCTTCGCAGGGGGTGACAGCACACGTCATTGCGGCCTTGAGCCGCAATCCAGAATAAATCCAGTGCGGGAACATTATCAATTAAGAACAATCCCACCTGCGTATTCCCCATTGGATTAATCCTAGATTGCGGGTCGAGCCCGCAATGACGCAACTTTTTCGTTTCGTGACAAGTCTAATGACGAAATGAAAACATTTCTTATTGAGAACAGAATAACCCCCAAAATTTGGTAGAGCTACCGCACAACTGCCGATTCGCGTATAATTAGCTCGGTATCTAATATAATTTTGCGATTTGGTGCATGGGGATTGTTGATCTTCTCCACCAATAATTCACAACTTGTCACGCCTAGCTGAAAGCGTGGCTGGCTGACTGTTGTTATCGTTGGGGTGACCATTGATGAATATTCAATATTATCAAAGCCTGTCACGCTCACATCGCTGGGCACAGATAGCCCCACACGCGAGCAAGCCTTGATCACTGCAGCAGCATAGGCATCGGACACACAGAAGAAAGCTTCAGGGCGTTTGGCCGATAGCAGTAGCTGCGTGATTGCTGAGATGGCCATATCATAGTCAATTTCAGGCAACTGCAAGATAATATCATCATCAATAGGTATGCCAGCGCTTGCTAGCGCCTCTTTATAGCCGCGAAGCCGCTCCCTTGCATAGCGATAGCGTATGGGGCCATTGACAATAGCGATATGACGCTTTTTCAGCGCTAGGATATATTGCATCACAGTCTTTGTGGCTGCTATATTATCAATAGAGACGCACGATATCTCGGCCTCCATATCATATTCGCTACACTGCACCATAGGCAGCGCCTTGTGAAGCTTCTTCAATAGCTCTTTTGGAATAAAATTAGTGGTGATAAGCCCTGCCGCATTGGATTTATGGAGCATATCTAAAAATGATGGAAATGTCTTTTCATTAATATGCTCTTCATTCACTAATAAGTGAAAGCCGTGGCTCATGGCTGCGCGCTTAGCGCCTTCGGCCACTTTATAATAGAATAAATTTTCCATAGAAGGAATATTAAAAATTATCAAACTATTGGCTGGCACCTGCTTCACCGATTGCACACTAGCTAAATCATAGCCATGATTTGCCAATGCCGTGAGCACCTTCTCCCTAGTGGCAACATTGACATTAGGATTTCCATTAATCACACGCGAAATAGTAGCCATTGATAAGCCAATCTCTGCTGCAATATTTTTGTAACTGTTTTGCTTATATCTTTTCATAGAATACGATATATTTTTTCATGAAAAATTTCAAGTAAATTTTCAATAGCCCTAAAATAGCTGATTTGCATTTAGTCAATATCAGAGCGATTTTACAAAAAGAGCTTGATTTTAATATATCAAAATGCTAGTATAAATTATAGCAAAAATAGAATACTATTTTTATTTTGCTTTTATGTTTTTGCTCTGAATTGTAGTATTTGCAATATTTCAGTAAAGATTGTAAAAGTTTCATGAAAAATTTTAATGGGAGGAACGAATGAAGAAGTTACTAGTATTAGTGTTGACATTTGCACTTGCATCAGCGGCTCTTGCTGCAGACAAGCTGATGGGTGTGGTCACTCCAGCTGCCGATCATGGATTCACGGCTGAATCCATCCGTCATGGCGAGGCTCAGGCGAAGCTCTTGGCTGAGAAAAATGGCTTTGAATATCGCTATATGACAGCCAACGATTCAGGCGAGCAGATCAACCGCATTGAAACGCTTATCACAATGAAGCCAGATGTGATTGTGCTATGGCCAGTGAATGGCGATGAGCTTCGTAGCGCGGCTCAGCAGATCATGGATGCGAAGATTCCACTTATCATCTATGACAGATTTGTGCGTGGCTTGAAACCTACAGCAGAAATATCTGGCGATAATGTGGCTATTGGCGAAGGCGCAGGCACATATTTTAATGAATATTTCAAAGCTGCACTTGCTAAAGGCACAGTGAACTATCTAGAATTCAAAGGCGATTCATCTACAGTGCCTATGGAGCGCACTAACGGCTTTTTGTCAAAAGCCAGCAAAAATTTCAAACTGACTCAATCTTTCGTTACAAACTGGAGCCAGCAGACTTCTATGGAGCAAATGGAAAACTTCCTGAGCACTAAGACTGTGAAAGAAATTGAAGCAGTTCAAGCCATCTTCACTCATGATGATGAAATAGTGCTTGGCATAGTGGAAGCCATCAAAAATTACAAAGGCCCTGCTAAGCTAAATATCAAGCTGATTTGCGGCGTTGCAGCTGGCAAAGAATTCATGAATCTATTTGACGATCCTAAGCTGAAAGGTATCGACTTCATCACCTATACTTTCTCGCCATCTATGGTGCGTGATGCTATAGACCTTGGTCTCAAGGCGATGAATGGCGAAAAACTACAAGCTTCTTATAAGATCCCAACTGAGCGCGTGGATAAGAACAACTACAAAGCGTATATGGCTGGCAATCTGTATAAGATTCGTTATAGCATTAATTAATTGTTAGGCAGGGCCAACATGAATTTAGAAATGCGTGAAATATCAAAATCATTTGGCCCTGTCAATGCGCTAAAGAGCGTGAGCTTCACGCTGGGCGCAGGCGAGATTCACGGCCTTTTGGGCGAGAATGGCGCTGGCAAGTCCACATTGATGAATATATTGGCGGGCACTTTCCCGCCTACTAGCGGGGAAATCTTCATCAATGATGAAGCTGTCCATAAGATGAACCCGCACAAGTCCGCAAGCCTTGGTATACGATTCATCCACCAAGAGCTAAATCTTTGTAACGATTTGCGAGTCTATCAAAATCTATTCCTTGGACAAGAGCTCACAAAGAATGGCTTTGTGAATAAAAAAGAGGAAATCCGCCGTGCGCAGGAAGTGTTAGACTATATGAAGACTAATATCCGCGCCGATATGCTTGTGAGTGAGCTTGAGACTGCACAGAAGCAGCTTGTGGAGATAGCTCGCGCGCTGCTATTTAAATCCGAAATCATCATAATGGATGAGCCAACCACCGCGCTTAACAGCCATGAGATAGCTAAGCTATTCGATATTATGCGTGCGCTGAAAGCCGAGGGCGTGAGCTTCATCTATATTTCACATAAAATGCCTGAAATCTTTGAAATTTGCGATAAATACACCGTTCTGCGGGATGGCGGCTTTATACAGACAGGCGAAATCAAAGACATTGACGAAAAACAAGCTACGGAACTCTTAATCGGCAAGAGTTTCACCCATACAAACCTCAAAGAGGGCAGCACTAGCAGTGTAACACCTGAGGTGCTGCTCTCTGTGAGCAAGCTGACAGGCACTAGCTGCAAGAATATCAGCTTCGATCTGCACCGTGGCGAAGTGATAGTGTTCACTGGTTTGCAAGGCTCTGGCACAGATGAGCTTGCCACTATGCTTTTTGGCGCTTCGCCTATCTCGTCAGGCAGTGTAATGCTGCATGACAACTCATTAAGCCATAAAAATATCAAGTCAGTCATGAAGGCTGGCATAGCTATGGTGCCTAAAAACCGTAAGGAACGGGGCATTGTGCCAGATTTATCAATACAGCAAAATTGCTCGCTGGCTTATTTCACAGCGAAGCATGATAAGCCATTTATATCAGACCCTGAGGAGCGCGCCCGCTTTGAGCGCAATCGTGAAAAGATGGAGATCCGTGTGGGTAGCGCCAAAGACGCGATCACTTCGCTTTCTGGTGGCAATCAGCAGAAAGTGATTATCGGCAAATGGCTTGAGATTGATGCTGATGTGTATATCCTTGATAACCCTACACAGGGCATAGATGTCGGGGCAAAATTTGCCATATATGAGCTTATCCACGAGATTGTGCGCACAGGCAAGGCGGCAATAGTGTTCTCAAGCGAGTTTCCAGAGATCAGCCAATTGGCCGATCGCTGCTTTGTGCTATACAAGGGCGAAGTGCAAGGCGTGCTGCCCTATAGCGAATTATCAGAAGTGAAGATGATGGAATATTCTACAGGAGCACAATAACATGAATTTTAAAAATACTTGGCAAAATATATCGACTAATTATAGCCACTGGCTTAGCTTTGGCTTGCTGCTACTAGTGGCTTCTATTATCAATCCTAGCTTTCTGAGCTGGAGCACACTATCAAATCAATTTGTGCAAGGCGCTATAGTGGGCATCTGTGCTATGGGGATGAGTTTAGTCATTTCAGCTGGGATGATCGACCTCACAGTCGGCTCGGCAGTGGCTTTCACGGCTGGCATGGGGATCTCCGTGCTCAATAAGACAGGCAGCATCACACTTTGCCTGCTCTTCTGCTTGGGTGCAGGGCTGATAATCGGCCTTATCAATGGCTTGCTCGTTACCAAGGGTAAGATTGCCTCATTTATTGTGACACTTGCAGCGATGACTGCTTGGCGCTCAATTATTAACCAACTTGGACAGGGCGGCCCATTCACTGTGAGCTATGATTTTTATGAGCCATTCAGAGCCATCACAGCAGGAAGCCTATTTGGCGTGCCGTATTTGATGATTTACTTGATTATCATCACGCTGATTACGCATATTATCATGACAAAAACCAAATTTGGCACATATATCTATGCTGTAGGCTCCAATGCGCAGGCAGCGCGGCTTTCGGGCATACCAGTTGATAGGGTGAAGGCGCTAGTATTTATGTATGCCGGTTTGATGTATGGCATCGCAGCTTTCCTGCTGGCATCGCGCCTTACATCAATACAAGCAGCAAGCGCTGGCTATCAATACGAGATGGAAGCCATCGCAGCTGTGGCGATAGGCGGCACAGCTATGGAAGGCGGCCGCGGCAAGATAATAGGCACGCTATTAGGCATACTCATGCTACGGATCATCATCACTGTGATGGTAATGGCAAACGTGCCACCATTCCTGAATGGCCTAGTGCAAGGTGTGATTATCATTATCGCAGTGCTGGCACAGAATAGGAAAAAATAGGAGAGCATCCATGTTAAATATAGCTATTGCAGGCGCAGGCGGGATGGCCGCCTATCATTACAAAGGTTTTGTGGCAGCTGGGGCGACTGTGGTCGCTGTCTGCGATGTGAATATAAAGAATGCTGAGCGCTTCGCTACGCAATATGGCATCAAGCGAGTGATGACTTTTGAGGAAGCGCTGGCAGACACAAGCATAGATGCAATATCTATCATTACACCAAATAAATTTCACCACCCGATGACTGTTGCAGCTTTGGATGCTGGCAAGAATGTCTATTGCGAGAAGCCGCCTGCACTCAATGCACACGAGATGCTTGATATGCTATCGGCTGCACGAAAAAATGACAAGCTACTGATGTTTGATTTTAATAACCGCGCTCGCCCAGAGTCGCAAGCCATCAAAAGCTATATTGATGCAGGCGAAGTGGGCAGAATCAATTCTGCGCAAGCATTTTGGATTCGGCGCGCTGGCATACCAGGCTTTGGCGGCTGGTTTACCCAAAAAAATTTATCAGGCGGTGGCCCACTTATAGATTTGCCACATATGCTCGATCTAGCGCTTTATTTTATGGGCTATCCTGAGCCTGCGCAGCTCTTAGGAGTGACCTATAATGATTTTATCAATGATAGCGCCTTCAAAGGCCCTTGGGGCTTAGCTGACGTGGCTGGCGTTGTAAATGATGTGGAAGCTGCAGCCCACGCTATGATCACATTTAGGACTGGCCAATCGCTGATGATGCGCTGCTCTTGGGCAGAGTTGAACGAGCGCGAGCTAGTGTCGGTGACTTTTCAGGGTACAAAGGCTGGCGGCAAGGTGGAGCGTCTATTTGGCATTGATGGCATTGATAGCACAAGCCAAGATAGCTGCATGCTATTCACCCAGCAGCACGGCAGGCAGGTTAATCTTAATGTCACTGTGCAGCCTGATGAATCAATGGGGCGTATAGAAAACGCAGCAAATTTTGCACGAGTATTGATGAATGGTGAAGAGCCTTATAATAAGCCTGAACAAGCGCTGATACTGATGCGCATCATTGATGCGTTGTATAAATCAGCCAGCACAGGCAAGGCAGTGGAGTTTTAATTATGGCAAGATTAATTACATTGGCATCAGGGCAATTTGGAGATTTAAGCCTAGAGGAACTTTGCAAGCTTGCAGCTGAGATGGGCTACGAAGGACTGGAGCTAGCTACCCATGCGCATTTCGATGTGCAAAAGGCATTGAATGACGCGAATTATATACCTTATGTAAAAGATATGTTAGCAAAGCATGGCTTGCGTTGCGTAGCTATAAGTGCACATCTCACAGGCCAGTGTGTTGGCGACTTATGGGATGAGCGCCTTGATAATTTTGCGCCAGCTCAGCTTGCTGGCAAGCCAGAGGCTATCAGAAGCTGGGCTATAGCCGAGATGAAGGACACTGCCAGAGCTGCGAAAGCATTTGGAGTGTCAGTGGTGAATGGCTTCACAGGCTCGCCTATCTGGGCGCGCTGGTATTCTTATCCACAGACTAGCGAAGAGATGATCGAGCAAGGCTTTCAGCTGATATATGATCTGTGGTCACCTATTTTCGATGTGTTTGATGAATGTGGCATCCGCTTTGCGCTGGAGGTGCACCCTTCGGAGATAGCCTTCGATTATTATAGCGCCAAACGTCTATTAGAGAAATTTCAATATCGTAACGCTCTTGGCTTTAACTATGATCCAAGCCATCTAGTATGGCAGGGCGTGAATGAAGTGGCTTTTGTGCGCGAATTCGCCGAGCACATCTATCATGTGCATATGAAAGATGTGAAACTATTGAATAATGAGCTTGCTGGCATACTAGGCAGCTTCTTGCCATTCGGAGATGGCCGCCGCAAGTGGAATTTCGTCAGCCTAGGGCATGGGAATACTGATTTTGATGGCATAATCCGCGAGCTAAACGCCGCAGGCTACGCTGGCCCGCTTTCTGTGGAATGGGAAGATTCTGGCATGGATAGAGTGTTTGGCGCAAAAGAAAGCTGCGAATATGTGAAAAAACTTAATTTTTCAGCATCGAAGATAGCCTTTGATAGTGCATTGACGAATAAGTGAATTATATAAAATCAGGTTCTGTACTGGTAATACAGGATGTATTGCCAGCACAAAAGTGTAGCTAAAGCAATTGCATTTTTCATATGTCATATGTTAGAATAGAGCATGAAAAAATATTTAACCTATACAGATGATAAGTCTAGCAAATTTTGGAGTATCGAAACCAACGGCTCTAGCTACACCGTGGTTTATGGGCGCATAGGCGCGACAGGCACTACACAGACCAAGGCTTATGGCAGCGCAGAAGCCGCAGAGGCAGAAGCAACTAAGCTATTGGCTTCCAAGCTCAAGAAGGGCTATGTGGAGGGCAACGCAAGTGATATGCCTGCTGCCGCAAGTGCTACAAAAAAAGTCATGAGCACAGCCGCGCCTGATAGT
>JAITWL010000375.1 GCA_031285285.1 Deferribacteraceae bacterium
GTTGATGCCCGCACCAATAAAGACTTGAAAAACTTTATGTCACAGAAAGGTGGCGACATTATCAATAATATCACCATCAATGGTGGCGATAAAGAAAGTATAATGAGCGCAATACCAGATCTTGAACAAGCGATAATCCATGCTGTGGCTGGCAATATTATCAATAATGGACTGGTGAAGCGCGCTATTATGGATTACACAAGATAAAATAACATTTCCAAATCTCCCAAATCAAAAATCCCCCTTCGTGAATTCGGAGGGGGATTTTTGTGGTTAGCATAAAAAGCGAGACAGAAGTGCAGATCGGCGAGCAGATGGATGACAGTGCAAGACTATGTGAATCAAGCTACAAATCGCAGGCTTGATATGGCGCACGGCACAGTAGAATACCTTGCAAGCGCTATAGAGCTGATTGCCGAGCGCTCAACTATCCCAAAAGAGGTGCTAACAACGCTCACCCGCAAACAGATAGATGCTTTGCTAGTGGCAATGCAGGGAATCGATCCGTTAGAGGTTGAGCAGCTAGGTGATTGCGGAAAAAAGTAGAATTCGCCCATATCATAGGCATGATGATGTCTGCCTATGGCTGTGGACTGCAAGAAATCATGCAGATGCCAATACGTGCATTCTGGGCACTGGTGGCGGAAATCCCTAAGCTGCAAAATGATGCTAGCCTGAGGCAGATACATGCTATAAATGCCGCAGTCTGGGGCAATGAAGATTATATCAATGCCCTAGCTGATGATGGCGAAGAGACTGGCTCAGATGATGCACTAGATGTAGCCGCATTGAGTAAGTTTAAGGGCTGCATGCGCTAATTAATGAAACACTCTAAGCAAATGTGCGTATAAAGCAGTTGCGCATTTGCTTAGTTTTTGTTTTAATGACAACGAATATTTTTGAAGAATTGGATGCAGAATATTCAGATGAGCTAGCCAAAAAAAATGGATTGGCAAAATGTTTAGATATCGGAGTTCAAGTCACTTGCATAAAAGAGAATGAACAACTAAAAGAATTGGCTGGTGTGCCTATAGAAGTATTTTATTATTTTGAAGACGGACACTTTAATATTGCTATCATTGTATTTAATAATGCACACAGGTGGCCAGCAATTGTGGAAATACTTGCAAAGGTATATGGCAAATCAACAAGTGAATACCATAGTGTTGGATTTGGCTACACTAATAGTGCACATGGAGCAGTTGTGTCTGGTGGGTACTCTGGGAATCACAAGCAAATGATATTTATATCAAAAGATGTTGCCAAAACAAACCCTAAAGAAGGAAACCTTGATCGCTCAGAGAGAATGGCATTATCAGTTTTTACAGAAGCCGAACGCAAAAACTTAGAGGGTTTTTTAGGAGCAAGATGGGGAATGACAGTTGCAGAAATACCACACAATCTATTGTTGGTGAGGGAAAGCAAAGAAGAAAAGGAAAAAATATACATACAAAGTGACAATCTTTATTTTGGTTCTATTCCTGTAGAGCATATAGAATATACTTTTAAAAATAATCGACTTATTTCAATGGAAATATATTCCGAGCCCCCTCAGTATCCGTTAGCCATAGATATTTATGATGTTTTTACGTACATTTTTGTATCAAATTTTGGCAAAAAGGCAGAAATAGGCGACATAACTTATTTTTTGACCCTCCCCAAGACAAGAATAATGATTCACGAAAGTAGTGCTGGTGGTGGAATTATAAAAGCAGAACTCAATACAACAGAAGAGTTTGAAGAGATCCAATAAGAATATAAACATAGGAGAAAATCATGTCCGACAATACAATTAGTGAAGAAATTAAAAAATTTGTGATCGAAGCTTTCAAAGATGAAAATACTCAAATATTGATAATGCGCTAAGCAGCACAAAACGTTTCAAGCACTATGCAAATGCGCGTATAAGCAGTTGCGCATTTGCTTAGTTTTTGTTTTAATGATTGCGATTATTTTTCAAGAATTGGAGATGTTATGCGTTTATTATGTATTTTAGCTATTTGTATATTTGCTTCTGTTAATTTATTCGCGGCAGATTTGCTACCACTGACAGAAGATGGCTTTGGTGGGATAAAATGGGGTACTGAGTATTCTGATAAGCTTGGAATGGGGAAATGTGTTGACAATGGGAGGCAGATAGTTTGCAAAAAAAGCGAAGAAAGCTTGAAAGAGATTGCCGGTGTACCTGTGGATGTTGTATATATATTTCGAGCTGCTTTTTTTAACAATGTTCATATCAGCTTTAAAGATCCACTTAAATGGCCAACAATCACAAAAGCGCTGACTAAAACTTATGGCAAATCAATGCCTGTGTACGTTGGTGAGCTTATGAGCAAAGGTTTTGCTTATAGCACTAAGATAGGTGAAACTAGTATTGATGGAATCTACCATAACAGCAGGCAAGTTTTATACATTGCTTCATCTAATACTGTAACAGATGATGCAATGACTAATCGTTTTGATAAAATGGCATTATCTACATTCACAGGGGCAGAACGCAAAAGCTTAAAAGGGTTTTTAGGTGTGACATGGGATATGACAGCAAAGCAAATCCCACATAAATTATTGCTTCTTGCCGATCTTGACGGGTATGTAATGTATCTTCAAATAGAGAACCTTTATTTTGGTTTTATACCTGTGGATCTCATAACATATATCTTTATAGATGA
>JAITWL010000022.1 GCA_031285285.1 Deferribacteraceae bacterium
AGAAGGAAAGAGCAAGAGATTATTTCTTACCATACAACGAATCCACCTTTTGTATGTGGTTTACCAGCCAAGAGCTCAGATAGGCGAGCATACTGATGGCAGAGAACATTGTTCCTTCATCATAGCGCGATTGAAACTCATCTATCTTTGCAATAAATGCTGCATGTTGCTCCTGTTGTAGATTTAGTTCTGGCGAATTAATTTGTTCTAGGTACTCTTCCTCATGCTTAAAGTGTGTCTTTGCATACCCTGAAAGCTCATTTATCGTTTTTGCAATTGCTTCCAATGTTCTGCCCTGCTGTTGCGCAGAATATAGATTATTAATTATTGCTATCAACTGCTTGTGCTCATTATCAAACAGCTCAATCTTTACACTAAGCGTATCACTCCATTGTACCTCTGCCATAGTTATTCTCCATACTTGTTAGTTTTTTGATAGCGCAAAACTTTGAATTTATCGCTAGGAGCCATTCAAAAATTCCATCCTCCATTTGGTTGCGGCTATCACAATCCCCTTCGGGTTCCTTAGCCTTAAACCATCACGACCATTATGCATATAAGCATTACAATATAAATCAGTAGCCATAGTTAGGGCTACATGCTCATCCAATCATTCTTGCACAAGCCCACGAATAAATGTCTCAAAATCCTTTGCGACAAATCTTAAATCGTCTGTTTGCCAATCAACATACATCACTTGTGGTTCGCCAGTTGAGCCACATTTATTATAGTCCAAGTAGATATAATTATACCCACTGACACCAGTGCCAAAGGCTATCAAGCCTAATATTTCATACTCATTATCATCTTCATCATAGCGCCAGCTATCATCATCATCGCCCAGTTCTGCCTCAACACAGCCTAATTGATATAAGAACGAATCCCTTGTACCTAATCCAATAATACCGTCTATGCGTACATCACCATCATCCATAGTAGACTAACTTCTTTGGTATGCCACCATTGCGCTGTTTTAAAAAGCTTATATATGATGCTGGTAGCTTATAGCCAAATTCTTCTTCTGCTTGCTCAATCAGCTCATCGCTCACAGGCATTTTTCCACAAAACTTATCCTCATCAGCTGGATATGCCCAAAAGTCACTAAAATCAAAGTTTTCAAATGGTGTAGCCATTACAATCCCCCTAGAGTAAGAAATAATTTTTTCATACAAAACCTACCTAACTTTGTATACCACGCTTAGCCTCAACAAATTCATTATTTACAAAGGCTGCACCCCAGCCAATTTCATAGTCCCATGGGCAATCAATGTGCAAGATGCACTCAATTGAGCCATCATCGTCTTGCGTGAATGTTAAGCAGCCATGCACTTCTTTTTTACTTTTAAAGCTTTCTCCATAATCCGCAGTCTCATTTGGCAGCCAGCCGCCGCAGCCGCCCTCATCACGTATCTTTTTGATACGTTTGATGAAATCTGCATGAGTTTTGACCTTTGGCAAACGTTTCGCTAGTCCAAGAATGTCCTCCTCAATGCCTGCCCAGTCTTCTCTCTCGTAAATATCCATCAGCCCATCCAGCAGTTGTGCCTCCAGCTCTACATTCCAGCCATCAATCAATTGTTGGCAGGCAGCCTTGCCAGCATCAATATCATACTCATCATCGTCTTCATAAACATGTATAACAAAGTACTTCGCATTTAGGAGCGCTTTTGTGCCTGCCTTGCTCGTTTTCTTGCTTGTCGTCTGTGTGGGAGTTGCTCCTGAAGCTGCTAATACCGCCTGCGCTAGCTCTCGCAGCTTTTTAGACTTGTCATTTAGCAATTTTGTTAGTGTCGCATTGTCAAGCTCTGGTAGCTTATTTATACAGAATATCAAATTGTTGCGAGCAGTACCTTTCTGTGTGTGTATGACTTCCAGATATTCTTTAGGATATTCCGCTGCAATTGCTGCCAATATGCGAGGCATGCCCCGCTCCGTCAGCTTATCCCGCTTGGCAGTGAATGCCTTATCATCATTATGAAATATCAGCACAGTTGCAAGTTGCTTTGGGTCAAAATTCTTAATATAGTCAGTATTATCCCATGTTTTAGCGTATATTGCGTGGCTCACTATTTGGTTAGTATCCACTATGTCATCAGTCAGCCACTGGCGCACCTGCTCCACAGTAGGCTCAGCCTTACCCACAAGTATATCATAGCCACATAGCAAAGCTGTAGCGTATTTATCATCAGTCAGCAGCAGCTTGGCACGCTCAACAGCATCAGGATATGGCGAGAAGGCACGCAAGCAGAATTCTTCGGCAAACTCTTCAAAGTATGTGACAATCTGCCCTATCAGAGACGCAAATAGCGGCGCAAGATCATGCCCAGCGTCCGCCATTAGCCGAAACGCTGTCTCATATTCCTTGAGTCGTGCTTCATCATCCCATGTCTCTGTGAAACATGCTGCAATATCGCCTAGCCCATTCTCGTTGAGCCACCACTCAGCCCTGCCATGATCTGGAAATCGCATATTAATCCTCCCCACATATTAATCACTTTAGTGTCTATATCCACATTTTGGACATACTCCATTCTTCAGCTCTATGCCGCATAGTGGACAGCGGCCTTTGCTCTGCTGGCTTTTGGTATCATATTCCTGAGAAGCGCCATTCACGCCGCTGGTGAATATCAACTTGGCGATATTGAGCTTATCTTTCAGTCACAAACAGTACAAACAATCCTTACATTTTTCAAGAGCCGATGCAACTATGTTTATGATAAATCTTATATATTTTACAGAAGTCATTTTTAATAGAATACTATTACATATGTTACTTTATTATTTAAATAGTTTCATCTAGCATGTGTTAGTATTTCTATTTATTACTTATGAAATGTAGTAAGAATCTTTATGGGTCTACTTCATATTCAAAACTATTGCCACAAAATGAAAATGGCTTTGGTGAAATGAAATATGTATTAATAGGCATTCCTTCCGACCATCAGCTCCACCTCAATATGGGGGTGGGAGGTCGGCGCGTAGTTTTCCATGTGGTAAACTACACTGCCCGCCTATTCTTCGTCATTCTTGTATCGGATAACTGACGTTCTACAAAAGTCATTTTTGATATATCATTTTAGCAGACATTTCAAGGTAATTCAACCCTGTGTAATTGGGGAATGCCGCTGTCATGGCGCTGATAAATTCCTCTGCGGTATTACATTTTTGGGCTAGTTCCTTGGTTTTTTGTACATAGGCTATTTTGCTGTCAAGCGCAGCCGCTGGCTCTGGCTGATGGTGAGAAGATAAGATCATGCTGTATTTTTTAGACTTCAACAGCTCCAATGTGCCAACGTGCTGAATTTGCAAGAATTGAATGACTATTTGCTCCAAGCATATGGATGTATACAGCGTTAATAACTGGAATCTCTATAATCATCCCTTCATCAGCATCTGTGATGATAAAATCTATACTTGCGATTGTGTTGTTACCCTCATTGATGATTGTGTCCACTTTTGGCACATCAGTATTAAAGTCTTTGCCAAATGCACCATTCAAGCT
>JAITWL010000044.1 GCA_031285285.1 Deferribacteraceae bacterium
CTGCTTGATAGCTCTACTTCACCAAGATCTCCATGATTTCTTTATAGCGTGCGGCTGTCTTCTCCACAATCTCTTGCGGCAATTCTGGCGCTGGTGGTGTCTTATCCCAACCAAGCGTCTCGAGATAGTCGCGCACAGGCTGCTTATCCATGCTATCTTGGCTCACACCCACTTTATATGCGGCCTGCCTCCAAAAGCGGCTGGAATCTGGCGTCAGCGCTTCATCTATCAAGATGATCTCGCCATTCACCTTGCCAAATTCAAATTTGGTGTCGGCTATGATGATACCCTTCTTGAGAGCTAGCTCAGCGGCTGTGGCATAAAGTTTCAGGGTGATGGCTTTCAATTTTTCTGCATCAGCCTCGCCCACGATTGATTTCATACGCTCAAATGAGATATTTTCATCATGTGCGCCCACTTCTTCTTTGGTGGCAGGCGTGAATATTGGCTCAGCGAGCTTTTGCGACTCAACAAGCCCTGCTGGCAAGCTGATTCCGCAGATAGCGCCTGTCTTCTTATAATCTTTCAAGCCTGAGCCTGTGATATAGCCTCTAGCAATGCATTCCACAGGGAATGTCTGCGCCTTCTTCACTAGCATTGTGCGCCCATCAAGTATATCTTTGTAAGGCCGCACGGCTGCTGGCATTTCATCAATATTAGTGGTGATGAGGTGGTTGCTCACTATGCTAGAAGTCGCGCCAAACCAGTATTTTGATACTTGTGTGAGCACATAGCCCTTGTATGGTATGCCATTTGGCAAGATCACATCGAAAGCTGATAAGCGGTCAGTCGCAACGAACAGAAGCGCATCGTCCAGATCATAAATATCGCGCACCTTGCCACGTGCAACAAGCTTTAGCCCCTTCAGGTCTGTATTAGTAATGATTTGCATTGTCATAACTCCATAAGATAAATTAGGTGTCACAATAGCGTATATTCGCAAAATTAGCAATTAAAATCAGGAAAGACTTCTCCAAATTGTTACAACAGAACGCCCTGCTTTCTTTGCAGATTTCTTGATTTTTTTTGTCTCTTAGGTTAATGTATAGATGAGGATTTACCTTAGAGGGGCTTATGCAACGAAAATTTGTATCAACATCACCAACTTTGCTTGAAAATTTGAAGCGTTTGTTCATTTTTCGAGATATCCCTGATGACATTCTTGCAGAATGCCTCCAGAATGTGGAAGAGCTGCATCTATTGAAGGATGAGCTCATATTTCGCCGTGGGGAATCATATCATAAGGGTATCTATTTTGTCCTCTCTGGCGGGGTCGAGATGAAGGCTGATTCCGAAAAGCTATATGTAGCACCGGGTGACGCCGTTGGGATAGCCACTTTCCTTGGTAAGACTATGTATACAGTGACCGCCGTGGCCGATGTTGATAGTGATATTGTGCTTATAGATGAATACTCGCTATATAGCTTGATGGATAAGGCGCCAGGCTTTCGTGAACGCTTCATGAAAGTGATACTCGAGCGTTTGAATAATCTCGAGCGCATAATCAGCCGCATGATGTCACTTTCAGCTTATCAATCTGTGGGGAGCTGCATGCGAGCGCCTCTGATCACTATACATAATTCTAAATCTATAGCTGATGCTGCTAAACTGATGCAGGAACACAAGATAGGCGCGCTAGTCATCATGAATCGCAAGCATGTTCTCAAAGGACTGCTCACATCAAAGCATCTGGCGCAGCGCTATCTCAGCAATGCTACCGAATCGCCGAATAAGGCTTTAGCAGAGAAATATGCTAACCCCACACCTCTACTCTTGCCACAGGAATATCCTTTGGTGGAGACACTCGCAGAGATGCTGTGCCGTGGCGAAGATTATGCCTTGATCACTCGCAAAAATAAGCCAGCAGGCATCATATCAAAGTCTGATATTACAGTGCTCTTGTCTAATGGGAGCGATGTGTTCAGCGCGAGCGTATCGCGGGCTCATAACATTGATGAGCTGTTGGTTATAAAAAATACATTCCCAAAGATACTAGAAAATATGATGAATAACACATCACTTTTCCGCGAACTATTACCAACACTATCTACAAACCATCTTATCATACAGAAACGCGCATTTGAACTGGCTAAACAAGCTTATAGACGCCTATATAAATTTGAGCTTTTCGCTGGTGATTTTTGCTTTCTATCCAATGAAAGCCTTGCCCGCCGCGAAGGATCACTATGCCTAGATCAAGCTAATGTACTGATACTGAGCGATAATGTGACAAATTCGCAAAAGGCGCATTATGTGACTTTTGCAGCCATGTTCGCCAATATGCTGCGTAATCTAGGATATGGTGATAATTCACGCGGGCTGTCGCTGAATAATCCCAAGATGGTCAAATCAATAGGCGAATGGCGAGACTATATCTCTACACTGATTCACAAATCTGATGAAAACAATATTCCATGTACAAGAGTGCTTTTTGATTGTGAAAAATTTGAAGGCAATGAGCTACTCGCATGGGAGTTTAAAGATGCCATCTATGAGACTGTGAAGGAAAAAACGCTCTTCTTTGGCCGCTTGGTGAACTATCAGAGCATGGCAAAGATACCAATGTCGCAATTTGGCAGCTTCATCACCGAAAAAGAGGGCGAATACGAGGGCACGATAGACCTGCGCGAGAATGCGCTTGATTTTATCACATATACAGCTCAGGCATTTGCGATTAATGCCGATATACTTGATACAAACACTGTCCGCCGCTTGGAACACCTTGGCAGGAAGAAGATAGTGTCAGAAAACTTAGTGCGAGAGACTATCTCTGCCTATGAATCGCTTGTAGACCTAATCCTACACGAACAATTGGCAAAGATAACCAAGGGAATCGAGCCGTCATTCAGGATAAAGCCCACTAATATCTCCATGCACTCGCAGGAACAGCTGAAGCGAGCACTGAATATCGCGGCTCACTTCTTTGGCGAAGGTTTGGCATATTTTAGATGAGCAAACAGCGAATTAACAAAACTTTTTAGAAAAAGAAGGATCAAATGCAAATAATAACAAGTATTAACGAGCTTCGCGCTACGCTTTCCGCCTCAGAAAGCCCTATTGGCCTCGTGCCAACTATGGGCTTTTTACATGATGGGCATCTGGCGCTGATGCAAGAGGCACGCAAGCATAATAAGACTGTGGTTGCAAGCATTTTTGTGAACCCAACCCAATTTGGCCCAAATGAAGACTTTGACAAGTATCCGCGCGATATAGCCCGCGATGAGGCGCTATTGACGCAGGCTGGCGTTGATATACTATTCTATCCCTCCGTACAGGAGATGTATCCAGCAGGTGCAGCAACGACTATCCATGTGACAGGCGTCTCAGAGGGATTTTGCGGCGCAAGCAGGCCAGTGCACTTTGATGGAGTAGCGCTAGTGGTCACAAAGCTTTTCAATATCGTAAGTCCGCAGAATGCATACTTTGGCTTGAAAGACTATCAACAGTTTCAAGTGATTCGCCGCTTTGTAAAAGATTTGAATATTGATGTGAAGCTAACAGGCGTGCCTATAGTACGCGAAGCGGATGGGCTGGCGCTAAGCTCGCGCAATGTCTATCTCTCGGCAGATGAGAGACGCTCTGCCCTTTCCCTTAGCGCATCCTTCGAGCTGATCACGCGCTTGTTAGCTGAGAAAAAGCCGCTGGACGAGATCAAAAAGGCCGCAATAGACTTTATCCACTCGCACCCGCACACAGCAGTGGAATATCTAGATTTTGCAGACCCAGATAGCTTGCAACTAGTGCATTCAGGCGAAGCCCACTTTGTATGCCTGATGGCTGTGCGAGTTGGCAAGACGCGGCTTATTGATAACAAGCTATTTTCCGAAGTATCTTATATTTAACCGTAGCCGCAAAAAACAGCAGGCCAAGCAGCGTATAAGCGCCATAGAAGAGGAATAAGCATTCCGACATATTGAATCCTAGCATTAGCCAGCCATCTGCGCCGCAGACGCCTGTTGGCTGGAAGTTAGAAGGGAACCATTCGTGCAGTGGCAGGCCAAATGGGAAGCGTGGCTCAGTGGAGCAAGCTTCGAGGGCGCCGCCAGCTGCGAAGAAATCCATACCCTGCTCAATTTTTTCCAGCATAATATGCTGTTGCTCAAGTCGGATGTCCCAGATCCAGCCTTTCACAAGCGAATAGAGAGATATGCTATATGTAATCAGCCGCAGCACTAGCGAACGCGGATTGATAAGCGCAAATAGGCTGGCAATAAAGAATAATATCATAGAGAAGCGGATATATACGCAGAGCTCGCAGGCTTCGTAGCCTTGAATCTTTTGAAACACACCCCAAGCTAGAAGCTCCAGCCCTAGCGCGGTCAACCCCATTAAGAGCCATATTGGGCGGCGCTCCTGCCATGCGGCGATAGTGGCAAGATTAAGCTTACAGGCTATGTTAGACCTCAGATTTGATGTATGTGCCATAATTTTTGTGTATATAGCTACGCACATCCTGCTCTTGGAAGAGTTTCACAGCCATCACAACCGAATCACCAGGATTATGCAGCATCATGCCATGATAACGTGCGGGAAGCATATTCAGCGTGGCCATGCTATCGCTCAGCGCGCCTGCCACAGCAGGGGTGCAGATTATAATATTCTCGATATTGCCAAGCTTACTCTCAGTGTATTCCACAGCCCAATGCATGTAGTTACGCGCATTAGCAAGCGCATCCATGAGCTTTTGCGTGATCATAAGATCGCCATCCTTGCTGCGGCGTAGGAAAAAGGCGTTCTCACCCTCATAGGATACCATTTTCACGATATAATCAAGCGGCGTATCGCTTGGCAATGCTGTGCGGGCAGTCATTTTAAGCTCAGCATTGGCAAGCTTCTTCTTCACTAGCAGCATTGCAAGCTTCATCGCCATCGGCAGCGGCAGGCTATCTGGTGCATAGTATGCCTTTTGCGGGGTGATGACTTTCAAATCATCACTGATATCTATCACAGGATTCTCGCCATTGCTGCATAGCTCGAAGAGGTTTGCTGGTGTGCCTGCCGTGAAAGGCAGATGGATAAGCTTATCCTCGGCTATATAGTAGCTATGATCAAGCCTATCAAGGGATAGCAGCAGTCGCTTCTTGCCCTTTGTGGCTAATAGGCGTAGAAATAATGAAAAATCACTGCCTGAATTAAACTTGCGAGCTTCACTAAGCGGCTGGATTATTTCGCAAGGCAACGCACCTATATCAAATGTGCGATAGGAGACGATATCAAATAGCTCTTCGCCCTCGCCGATGACAGCAGGCTCATCGCAGAAGATGATCAGCCTATCAATTTCGGTGATCTTGATGCTATCGTGGATATAATCCATAATTGTGCCATTATTGATGTAGGCTGAGAGCGGCTCTTCGCTTTCGAGCACGCCTTCTTGCGCCACACTGTCGATAACAGCAGAATATAGGAAGTAGCGAATTTGCTTTTTATTAGCTATCAGCAGGAGGCCATCAAGCACAGGCTCGCTCTTTTTGCTTTCTTTAGGCTTTTCACGCTTCTCCACTGGCGGAGTGACCACGCGCTCAATGCGTTCCGCTACAGCCTCTTGTGGTGCTGGTGCAGCAGGCTGTGGGCTAGGATCAACAGGCGTTGGGATATCGCTTGCTTGGCCAGTGTGAGCTTCTTGAGGCGTGCTCTTGAGTGGGCGCACTGTGAAAACATCGGCTGGAGCATTGTTAGACATAATCTCGCTGGTGTCGATCACCATATCTTCGCGAATAGTGGTCTGGCAAGCGAGGCGAAAGCCCGCATCTAGATTGATGCGAGCGAGCACAAGCTGTTCTTTTTTATTAGGACGCGCGATATTTTTTTGAGTGATATGCACCTTGCACTTGCCGCATTGTCCATTGCCACGGCAGAGCGTTTGGGGAATCACGCCTTCGCGCACCAGCGCTTCATAAAGGTTTGTGCCCAATTTGAGCTCAAGAGCCAAATTTTGGTTTCTTACCACTACCCTTACATTCTTTTTGAAGAAAAACATTCGCGACCCCATTTAATTTATCTAGTCTAATGAAAAGTCGCCTTATAGTCAATGAGATATTGCTGATTATGGTCTACCCTCATAATCATTGACAAAAATTTCATATAAAGGGTAAAATGCACACTAGTTTTTGAGAAGGATCACACAGCATGACTAATAGAAGCAAGATATATCTAAAATTTTTGTTATTTCTCTGGCTCGCGGCCATCGTCTTCCGCCTTGGCTTTATGGCTTGGCAGTGGCCTGAGATATCGAACCATCCTTGGTCAGTCATTGGCAAGGCTTTTTTTATAGGCATGCGATTTGATGGGCGCATCGCGGCGTTAATCTCGCTACCGATGGCCTTTGCGCTATTCACGCCCTTTCTATGGCGTTTCTTTGCTAAGCTGCGGCCGTTTGTGCTTGTATTCTATGCTATTATTTTTCTACTGCTGTTCTTTGGCTACTTTGTCGACTTTTCCCACTATGCTTACTTGCAGATACGCGCCAATTATGCCGCGCTGAGCCTTGCGGCTGATGTGAATGAGGCCATAGGTATGGTTTGGCAGAGCTATCCTGTGATTAAGCTTTTGTTATTGATTCTTATATTGCTTGCCATAATGATCATCATATCTATGCGTATATTACGCAAATGGGATGCTTCAAAATCGCCTCTACGCACACGAATCATATCTGGTGTGGCTTGTTTCTTTATATTCGCACTGCTTTGCTATGGTCAGTATACTATAACGCTCTTCCCGCTTCGCTGGAGCGAGGCTTATTTCTCTGGATATAATGAAATCACCGCTCTTGGCATCAACCCATTTCAAAATCTATGGGACACAACGCCTATGAATAATCCTGCAAAAGATAACACCGCTGAGGCTCGCGCGGCGTATCCTACTGCCGCGGCGTTCCTTGGCGTGGATAATCCTGATGCCACAGCCGAAAAGCTGCGATATGATCGCTTTTCGGCGGCCACAGCAGCAGATAGCAAGCCGAATGTGGTGATCATCGTGATAGAATCAATGAGCAGCAGCAAGAGCACGCTGATGTTTCCAGAGCTTGATACCACGCCATTTTTAAAGGAACTGGCGGATTCATCACTATATTTTCCTAATTACTATGCCTCAGCGCGAACCACCGCACGGTCGATGTTTTCCATCGTTAGCGGCGTGCCTGATGTGAATACATCTTTTGAAACCTCGTCGCGCGACCCAAATGTGATGGATCAGCATGTGGTCTGGAATGAATTTGATGGCTATGAGAAGCTCTACATGCTTGGTGGCAGCGCAAATTGGGCGAATATACGCGGTGTGATGACCAATAACGTCCTTGGGATAAGGCTTTATGAAGAGGGCTATTGGAAATCACCTGTGATGGATGTTTGGGGCGTCTCTGATATGGATTTGCTGCAAGAGGCAAATCAGATTCTCGAGCAAGAGACAGAGCCTTTTGTTGCGCTGATCCAGCTAGCTAGCTTCCACAGGCCATTCACAGTGCCCGATGGCTTGGAAGGCTTTGATTATAGCATTCGTGAGGACTATGCCGATTATGGCTTTGCCCCAGAAGAGTATCTATCAATGAAATTCTGCGATTATGCCATCAGAAAGTATTTTGAGGCGGCCAAACAAGCTGGCTACTATGAGAATACGATTTTTGTAGTCACTGGCGACCACGGCATCAGCGAGAAATCACCTAAAGCTGGGGAAAATTATCAAAATATACGCTTGCATGAGTTTCAAGTGCCGCTGATTATTTCTTACCCTAAAGCCTTCTCTGAGCCACAACTACGGCCAGAAAGCGGCGGGCATGTGGATTTATTCCCCACAGTGGCTTCTATAGCAGGCATAGAGTATCAAAATACTACGCTAGGACGTAATTTGCTAGATGAGCGTTTTGGCGCAGATCGCTACACCTTCATTCGCCGCCAAGGCAGGCCGCCAATGATGGTGAATGGTACATTTAGCTTTTCGCAAGAATACGACGGCAAGGGGCAGCTATATATACGCCCCGCAAAAGACGTGCCAGAATGGTATCCCACAGATCAATTCCCCGAAGTGTTGGCCGAGCTGGAAAAATTGGTGGATGATATAGAGCAGACTGCAATATATATGCTATATCATAATTCTAAGGCAGATGCAGACGCATTGGATTAAAAGCCTCGCAATAGACTACCCCCTAGCGGGTTTTGTCCATATAATAGGCTATATCAAGAAAACCTGTCTGAAATTATGGTAGTTCTAAGCCTATGCTATGCAAGAAATGCTCATCTGTTAAGAGATTGGCCGCGTCTGCTGCGATTTGTCCATGATTTAGGAAGATGACCCTATTGCAGATCTCCTTAGCCATGCTTAAATCATGTGTAGCGATTATTTTGCTACATTCCAGCTCCGCCAGCAGCTTGATGATATTTTTCCTAGCCTTGGGATCGAGTGAAGCGGTTGGCTCATCCAAAATAAGCAGCTCTGGCTCTAAAATCAGCACTGTGGCTATTGCCACCCGATATTTTTCCCCACCAGATAGCCTGTGTGGCATTCTCTCTGCTAGATGCTCCGCATTCACCTTGCTTAAAGCATGCAAGGCCAAGTCTTTGGCCTCGCTGATTTGCATGCCTTTACTCAACACGCCATAGGCCACATCTTCCCATACAGCAGGCATGAAGAGCTGATCATCAGGATTTTGAAACACCAAGCCTATTTTGCGGCGAGAAGCTACAAGGTCGCTATAGATAGAGCAACCATGCAATAGTATGTCTCCAGAGAGCGGTTTAAGGCTTGTGGCAATCAGCTGCAAGAGTGTCGATTTGCCAGAGCCATTTGCCCCTGCGACGCAGATACTTTCACCCTGCTTCATTGCAAAGCTGATGCCCTTTATAGAGCTTATATCACCATATTTATGTGTTAAATCTTTTACATCAAGCATAGCTGAAAATAGCACAAAGCGATAATAATTAAAACAATAAAGGCGATAAATAGATTGTCTATGTTTTTCCAGCGTAACACGGCAGTTGCAGGCAGGCTGCCATCAAAGCCGCGTAGCATCATAGCCTGCTGCATGCGCTCGCTGCGAAGGATGGAGCTGCTTATCGCTGTGGCAAATAAAGCCGCATAGCTGCGCCATAGCCGAAGAGTGCCTATATTTGCGGGTCGGCGGAGCTGCATGGCCATGAGCGCTGTGGCTAGCCTATCACGCAGCAGATAGATGTTGCGATAT
>JAITWL010000077.1 GCA_031285285.1 Deferribacteraceae bacterium
CGTTTAATCCTACTATCCCACCTTCAACAACCAATTAACGAGTAATGATTTTTTCACGCCCTAGGTGGATGGCATGAATATCCTTTCTGTTGTAGGAGAGCAACCCGCCCGCATTAGCCCAATGGTGAGCTGTTGCAGCCTTTGCGCGCTCTCCTAACGAATCGCCCGCATAGCCAAGTCATGCAGCTTGCTTATCTTCTGGCAGCGTCTCTTTACTTTCTTAATTTCATTGTTGTGAGGCTGTGCTAAGCTTAATTTTGCTATTATTCCTCAGCTTGAGGAGCTGACAAATCGTTAGATTCAAAAAAATATTCTACCTTGCCAAAAAATTCCTTGACTGCAAGTGATAAACGGTTAATGATACAAATTTAGCGCTTAGATCACTACCCATATACATAAGCAAAAAGGAGCACCCATAAATGTCTACTAGAATGAAAGCAGAAGACGTAAAACGTGTCGCCAATCTGGCACGGATTCGGTTGACTGATGAAGAAATCACCAAGTATACTAACGATCTGAATGATATAGTGGAGTATGCAGAAACCTTGAAATGTGTTGATATCAGCGGCGTTCAGCCTATGGTATCGCCGCTAACGGTTGCTATACCTCTGCGTCAAGATGTGGCGCAGCCAAGCCTCGGCCAAAAGGCCACTCTACAGGCTGCTTCACAAACTAAGAACGGGCATTTCAAAGTGCCACGCACCATTGGGGAGGGCTAACACATGGATATCATTAATCTTAGTCTTCCAGCGCTAAAGAAAGCCCTTGATGACAAGGTATTATCATCATTAGAGCTGCTAGAACATTATCTAAAGCGTATAGATAAATATGACCCTCAGGTGAAAGCTTATCTGCATGTGAATACAGAGGCTGCACGCGCCGAATCCAAGCGCTACGACGATAAACGAGCAAAAGGTGAAACCGTGCCGTCATGCGCAGGCATACCAGTGGGGCTAAAAGACCTGCTCGTCACCCAAGATATGCCAACCACTTGCGCTTCCAAGATGCTTGAGGGCTACTATTCGCCATTTGATGCCACTGTTGTGAAAAATATGAAGGCGTTAGGCTATATCATGCTTGGCAAGCTCAATATGGATCAATTCGCCATGGGCTCATCTGGCGAAACATCGTACTACCAAAAGACTTGCAATCCCTGGGATCTAAGTCGCGTACCTGGTGGCTCATCTAGCGGCTCTGCTGCTGCGATGGCTGCTCGCCTAGCGCCTATCACCATTGGTAGCGATACTGGCGGCTCTATTCGTCAGCCAGCAGGCTTTTGCGGCGTAACAGGCTTTAAACCCACCTATGGCCGTGTATCTCGCTATGGCGCAGTGGGCTACGCCTCTAGCCTAGACCAAGTCGGCCCTATCGCAAAGAGCGCCGAAGATGTGGCCTTTATTATGGATGCTCTAGCAGGGCGCGATCCGCTAGATCCTACGTCAATCGTAGAAAAGCCAGCCTCATATGTTGGCAATCTCTCAGCCGATTTACGTGGCATGAAGCTTGGCCTTCCTGATACTTACTTGACAGAGCATGTCGCACCCAAGGTGAAAGAGGCTGTGCTGGCGGCTCTCGAGGTCTATAAAAAGCTAGGTGCTGAGATAATAGATATCAAGATGCACAATGTTGATTTTGGCATAGCTGTCTATCAGATCATCGCCAACGCTGAGGCTTCATCAAACCTAGCAAAGTTTGACGGCATCGAATTCGGCCACAGAGCTGATACCACTGTGTTAGAAGAAGTGTACTCCAGCTCACGCGGCGAAGGCTTTGGTTCTGAGGTGAAGAAGCGCCTAATCCTTGGCACATATATGTTACAGAAAGAGCAATATGAAGAATACTACGTGCGTGCAATGAAGCTGCGCTCGCTCATCCGCCAAGAATATGACAAAGCCTTTAGCCAGTGCGATGCAATAATTGGGCCGACTTCATCCACAGCTGCCTTCACATTTGGTGCGAATAGAAGCGCCTTTGAGATGTATCTCAACGACCTTTACACAGTGCTGCTCAATCTAAATGGCAGCTGCGGCATATCTATCCCCTGTGGCTTTGATGAATTTGGTATGCCTATTGGCTTGCAGCTGCAAGGCGATATGTTTGCCGATCAGAAGGTGCTGAATATCGCTCATGCATTTCAGCAGGCAACAGATTATCACAAAGCGCTGCCAGCATTGATTGAAGGGGGTCTATAATGCGCTACGAAACAGTTATCGGGCTCGAAGTCCATGTCCAATTAAATACAAAATCCAAGGCCTTCTGCAGCTGCTCCACAGAATTTGGTGCTGAGCCCAATTCGCATGTATGCCCTGTCTGCATGGGGCTTCCTGGCTCGCTGCCTGTGCTGAATGCCGCCTCTGCTGAAAAAGCCGTGCTCGCTGGCTTGGCGCTTGGCTGCAATATACAGAAAGTCAGCTGCTTTGATAGGAAAAACTATTTCTATCCTGACCTGCCAAAGGCCTATCAAATATCGCAAATGTATATGCCAGTCTGCCTAGGCGGTGGTGTCACAATAGAAAGCGAAGATGGCCAGACGAAAACCATTAACCTTACCCGCATACATATAGAAGAAGATGCGGGAAAGCTTGTGCATGGCGAGGGTGCAGATGCTGAATTTAGCTTTGTCGATTTAAACCGCTCATCCATACCGCTGATCGAGATCGTATCCGAGCCAGAGCTACGCAGCGCCTCCGATGCAAGGCTCTATATGCAAAAATTACGCACTATCCTGCTTTATGCGGATGTGTCTGATTGCAACATGGAAGAAGGCTCTATGCGCTGCGATGCCAACATCTCTATACGCCCTGTGGGTCAAGAGAAATTCGGCACCCGTGTGGAAATCAAGAATATGAACTCTTTCCGCAATGTGCAGCGCGCAATCGAGTATGAGGCTAAGCGTCAGGAGCAAGTGCTCTCCGAAGGTGGTACTATTCGCCAAGAAACGCGTCTCTGGGATAATAATAACAATATCACACTGCCTATGCGCTCGAAAGAAGATGCTGAGGACTATCGCTATTACCCCGATCCAGATGTGTTGCCGCTGGTGCTGGACGATAAATTTATCAACGATATGAAGGCACGTCTGCCAGAACTGCCAGATAGCCGCCGCAAGCGCTTCATGGAGGATTATGGCCTGCCACTAGATGATGCCGACCTGCTAGTATCAGATATCAAATATGCTAGCTATTATGAAGAGGCTGTGAAAGCGCATAATAGCCCCAAGATGGTGGCAAACTGGGTGATGGGCGAGGTGTTGCGCGTGGTGAATGATAAAAACTGCGGCATCTACGATACAAATATCAGCCCTGCCTCTATAGGCGAGCTGGTAGCGCTGATTGAATCAAATAAGATTTCAGGAAAGCAAGCCAAAGAAGTGTTTGCGCTAGCTGTGGAATCAGGCAAAACTCCTGCAACTATAGTGAAAGAAAGTGGCATGGAGCAAGTGAGCGATACAGGCGCGCTGGAAGCGATTGTGCAGAAAGTGATCGATGAAAGCCCAGCAGAATCAGCTCGCTACCGCGCTGGAGAGGTGAAACTGCAAGGCTTCTTTGTGGGTCAGATAATGAAGGCTTCGCAAGGCAAGGCCAATCCAAAGCTGGTGAATGATATATTGAAAAAATTACTGAGCTAATGGCAGTGTACATAAAGTATCCAACTAAGGAGTATTGAATATGAGCTTACGTGTTAGGTTTGCCCCCAGTCCGACAGGGCACATACATGTCGGCAATGCGCGCACAGCGCTTTTTAACTGGCTTTTGACCCGCAATGCTGGCGGCACATTCGTCTTGCGTATAGAAGATACCGATCTAGAGCGCTCCACCAAAGAAAGCGA
>JAITWL010000102.1 GCA_031285285.1 Deferribacteraceae bacterium
AAATATCCCTTACGATATACATATATTCGTTAGATCTATCGATCCATGCCTGCATTGATCTGCGAGCATTGCTAGTGAAAAATTTCACATAATATTGCACACGATCTGTCATTGTGATCGGCACGTCAAAATCAGCCAGCATAGCTTGCAGCTCTTCTTTTGGCACAGTGAGGCCGCTTGATGTGTCAAATGCGAACTCGGCCACAGTGAACTCTGGCTTTTCGATGGTGAAACCCTCTATCGAAGGCTTCCCATCGACTTCTGGCAACGGTGCATAGTCAGATAAATCAACATCTGCTCTGTTCGCTTGGGTTGTGGCACACCCTGAAAGGGCGGCGGTGCTTATAATCAATAATATAATTAGGGCTATAATTCTCATTCTAGTACTATAGATTGCTTTTACATCCTTTGCAAGGAAAAAAACTTGCCATATTTTATCGGCTGTAAAAAGACAAAACTTAAATTTATTTTATTCCATTTGAATGGAAAAATTCCGTATACTGCGCGTCAATCTTCTGTATATGCCCTATCAACCAGTCATTCAGAAATTTTATAATATCTGGGCCAAGCATGGCTGCGCCTGAGCGTAAATCTTCTTGGGCTTTTATTATTTTATCTACAAAAAATTTATGCAGTTTTTTATGATTTTCTAGATCATGCCATTTGTATTTCTCCAGTTGTGCTATCTCGCCTGTGAAGTGCGTCTTGGTATAGTTAAGCAGATCTTCTAACACATCTGACAACACTTTTGTGCTGCTGCCATCTTGAATGGCACTATAGAGCTGATTGATCAGGTCAATCAAGCGATGGTGCTCATCATCAAATTGCATTACACCAACGCTCAACGCTTGCGACCATTCCACCAGCGTGCTTCGCAGCTTAAATGATGCCACACTTGCTTCGAGGCGATTAGCTAGATTCTTTAAGCCTTCCACTTGGCTGACATTTTCTTGTGTGATGCGATTATTCTCATCTGCGCTAGAGGCAACAGCCTTCACCTGCACCACGGTGCTAATTGTAGCGTCAGATTGCCGTTGCAGCACAGATACCATGCCTTCCACCTTGCTAGATATTGATAGCACAAGCTCTATGATAGCCTGTATCTCTGTAAATAGGCTGGTGGTAGTTTCTTCTGTCTCTTTAGACATGTGAATACCTTCCTGCATAACACTTATGGTATCTTTCACATCTTTATTGACTGTCTGTAGCATATTTGATATCTCAAGTGTAGCACGCACGGTATTTTCAGCGAGCTTGCGCACCTCGTCAGCCACCACGGCGAATCCTCGCCCAGCTTCACCAGCTCTAGCTGCTTCAATAGCCGCATTTAGCGCGAGTAGATTGGTTTGCTCTGCGATATCATCAATAATGCCAAGCACATTAGTGATCTTCTCTACAGAAGCAGCTAATGTGTCTACATTTGCAGACGAACGCAACACAGCATCATTCAGCTCGTGTATCTTTTCGACAGATAATCTAAGCATCTCGCTGCCATTTTCGGCAGTTTTATGAGCACTCATGGCTTCAAGCGCCGTTGTATCAACATGTTCTGAAAGCTCTTGAATTGATTGATCAAGTTTTTCAATAGTATTATTCATCACCGTGGCACTTTCGGCTTGCTGGTATGAGCTATCCGCCATTTTTTCATTGGCATCACCCACAGAATGCGCTGTGGACTTGACCTCCACTGAAGCGCCTTTTAAAGTGGTAAAAAGGCCATTAAGCTTTAGCAAAGTTGCATTAAGATTTTTTTCAATCTCGCCAATCTCATCACCACAGCGCACCTTGACAGTCTTAGAAAAATCGCCATCGGCCATTTGTACAAACATAGCTGAAAGTGCAGTTAAAGGCTTGCTTACAAAGCAACCTATACAAAAGCGCAATGCCAGCAAGGACACTAAGCTAGCTGATATAAAAGCTGCAAGCATAAGCAAGGAAAGCTGTGATGCCGCTTGCGTAGAGCCAACACTATCACTGATTGATAGAAATGCTCGCTCAATGCTGCCAGACATTATAAAGAAGGCAATCCCAAAGACGACAAGCGAGATAATGCCGACAACGCCTAAAAGTTTGGTGCTAATTTTCAAATTTTTCATTCACTATACCTATCCCTAAATCTCTATTGCACAAACAAACAGGCAACGGATATAGATGATAACCTAAAAATCAACTTAATGTCAACTTTTAATATGATGTTTGATGAAATAGCTTAGAAGAACACTGCAATGCTCATATTGATCAAATGCTGATCATAGCTATAAAGCAGCGAATTAGAATTATTTTTGCTATATTGATAGAATAGTTCAGCGCTCCAGTCTTCATGAAAGCGCCATATGGCGGATGCAGCGGCGCGCAGTTGCTTGTCTCTGCGATTTTCCTTATCAATAAAGATTGCTAGGCCGTCATATGAATCTATTCCATATGCCACTAGTGGCGTGATTTCAATGCTATCAATGGCAAATAGCCAGCTGAGGCTCGCTTCCCAGCCTAGATAATCGTAGGCAGCCAAATCTGTATACGCTCCACGCAGACGAAGATTAAGCGTCAGCTTCTGCGCCAGATTTAAGCCTGCGGGTTGCGTGAGCGAGACGCGCACATATTCGCCTATCGACCAATACGTGCCCTCGCGGCTTTCGACAGTGTTATAGTCTCTCTTATCGGCTGAGAGCCGCATACCAAGCGTCACTCGTTGATCGAAGCTATAGGCAAAGTTAGCATCAAGACCATAGCCAAAAATCCGCTGATTTTGGGCATCTTTGCTGCCCTGCTCAGTGAGGTCTACTTTTATGCGTAGATCGCTCATAAATTGCTTAGTCGCAAGGCGCCAGCCAGCCGCGGCACGCAGCCAGAGCACATCAATATTATTAATCAGCTCAGAGTCATTGTTATAGCGATAGTATGCATTGAGATCGCTCACCAGCCAAGAGCTTTGGCTAAGCTTACGGGCTGTATTTAGTGTGCCTTGCAGATATGCGCCCATAGAGGCGACTTCATCCATGCCTTGTAGGGTGTAACCAGCAGGCAGCGGATTGTGATCTAGGCCAGAATTAGTATTGCTATCATACATCAGCCCTATAGCTATGCGGCCACTATATGATAAGGCCATGCTATCAGGCAGGATATTGCCCAAATCAATATTTACACCATTTTGCTTGAGAATCTCCGCTTCACGTCTGGCGGATGCGAAGTCATCCACACGTAAATAGGCTAAGAGCAGCTCTTTGCGTATAGCCATATCGCGAGGATATTTCACAGATAGGCGCTCAAGCGCCATCAAGGCGGGATAATAGCGACCTATACCCATAGCAGCGCGAGCGAGGCCGATATTCACTTCGTCATCGTCTGGTATTTCCCATAGTAGAGTCGCGTAGATGTCGTAGGCGGCCTGATAGTTAGCCGCTTGCATGTGAAGCTGCGCCTCAGCTTTGCGATCTTCTGGCGAAGTTTCCGCATAAGCACAGATTGTGCAAAAGAGAAAAATTAGGGCAACAAAATACCTTAATATCATAATTGTGACATAGGCTTTTAGCGCCTATTCAGCCCTGTGTCGTTCAATCTATCCTCAAGGTATCCGCCATTATTTAAAAGGACATTTACATTTGGAATGCCACTACGGATATTGTTTCCATTAACTACCACATTGGTGACTCCGCTGTATGTAAGGCCAGTCTGATTTGTGATAGATAGGCCAGGATTTATGCTGTAATTGTCAGAGCGAAAGCCGCCAAGGCCATCTAGTGTGATCTCTCCAGTCTGTGTAATTTCGATAGTGTTAGTAGGCGTAGTAAAATCAACGATTAGATCATTCACAGCACCAGTCTCCATATTTACTGTGAAATCAATTGTACCTCCACCAACGCCATTCGCAATGGTATCATTGACTAAGTTGCCACTGAATGTAGCCACTGGTGTTACTGTTGCTGCTGAGATTCTATCACTCAAATCCTCGTTTGCCACCCTAGCATTCAGCAAATCACGACCGCCAATACCTTGTTCTTCGACTTCCACAGCCATTGATGGGCTCACTAGCTGCGATAGGCGCATCTCTTCTGGGGTGGCTTCGCGCATGTTCACTGCACCATGCAGGTCGGTATGTAGCACAATGCCTGTTGCATCAGTGTACTCTATCTCATTGGTGGCTAGGCTGCGCATTGATACAGGAAAGCCCGCTGTGGCGTTATTCACTATGGCCGATGTGCCGCTTGGCAACACCAGCGTAG
>JAITWL010000163.1 GCA_031285285.1 Deferribacteraceae bacterium
ATCTCTTGCAAGCCTGCATCAATGAACAGTTGTATATTATCAGGGCGCACGCCGCCGCCAGCCATGATAATTGGCCCACCAAGCGCGTTTAGCTCTTTCAATAGTGGCAAGCCCGCCACAGCTGTGGCCTGCATGCCAGATGAGAGTATGCGAGCTACGCCAAGCTGCTTCAAGCTTTCATGGCTTGTGAAAGGATCACGGCTCATATCAAACGCCCTGTGGAATGTCACATCCATGCCCGCTGTTGAGCCTACAGGCTTAGCAATACCCATCAGCGCTTCCATAGCCGCTATATCAACATCGCCATCGGCTGTTAGTGCACCAAAAACAACACCCTGAAAACCCATTGAGCGAATCATGACTAAATCAGCCTTCATCACTTCCAGCTCATAAGCAGTGTAGCAAAAATCACCCCCACGAGGCCGTAAAATAGGATATACAGGGATATTGAGCTGCAAAGCTAGCTTTAATTCACCATAGCTAGGTGTCAAGCCTCCCTCAGAGCGAGCAGAGCACAGCTCAATGCGATCAGCGCCGTTTTTTGCGGCGATATCTGCCGATTCTACGCCATAGCAGCAGACTTCTAGTGTTTTCATGTGTTACCTCAATGTTTATTTAATCAATGCCCCAAGCCTTAATATAGCCCTTGCGTATATTTCCATCCCTAGCTTTAGCATATCAAGATCCATACATTCATCAAAGCTGTGAGCTTTGCCATTATATTCTTTAAAATTAGGGCCAAAAGCTACTGTATTAGGCATCAATTTAGCATAAGTACCCCCGCCTATTGCAGCTGGCTCTTCATTTCGCCCTGTCATGCTCAGATACACATCTTGCAATTCTTTCACCAATGGATGGTTTTTGTCAAAATAAAGCGGTGCAAGATGGTTCTCTTTAAAAAATACTATATCTGAGCCTTCTCCTGCCGCTTTCAATCTGGCATCTAGAGTTTTTTCATCTGTGGAAATAGGATATTTTATATTAAATTTTACAAATATCTCATTATTTTTAATATTTGTTATCCCTGCACTTATTGTCAAGTCGCCCACTTCCTCATTGATAGTGCGTATGCCCAACTTCTCTCCATCTGTGCTCTCGCCAATACGCTCCGCAATAAATGATACAAATTCTTTTGCTGCATCATCTTTGGCAATGATCAGATCAAGGAGGCGATACATCCCTAAAAGGGCATTCACACCCTTATGAGGCGAACTTGAATGAGCGGCGACGCCTGTGCAGACTATTTTAGCTGTCTCGCCTTTGTAGCTTATTGTATACTCTGCCTTAGACAAGGTGCTGATTTCATTCAGAGCTTTCTCTATAGCCTCTTTAGCCACATTTCTTACTTTAGCTACACATTTTTCTGGCACTATATTTGATCTTGTCCCTGCTTGTATCTCTAGCAATTTTGACTTTTCCCAATCTATTATTTTTCTAAATGAAAATGTATATATGCCTTTTTCAGAAAATATCACTGGAAATCTACCATCTGGAGTGAAAGCATATTTTGGTGGTTTCTCTTTTGCTAGATAATATTTAATGTCATCATCGCCGCTCTCTTCATTGCAGCCAAATATCACCCGCACTCTTTTGTTGAACTCTGGTTGTGTATCCACAACAGCTTTTAAGGCATACAGAGCTGACATGATAGGCCCTTTGTTATCAATAGCCCCGCGTGCTATAAGTGCGTTGCCAACTACGCGCCCTGCGTATGGTGGCACGCTCCATCGGGTTTCATCGCCTTCTGGAACTACATCTATATGTCCCAAGATGGCGATGTATTCCTCACCCTTGCCATATTCAGCATAGCCACAGTAATTATCTAAATTTTTTACTTTGAATCCAAGGCTTTGGGCTATTTCCAAGGCCTTGTTTAAGCCGCGTTTCAGCTCCACACCATAAGGGGCGTCGCCTGTTTTCTCTGCTTTTACAGTTTTTATTTTTATAATTTCAATGATGCTTTTTAAGGCATCATTGAAGTGGGTGGCTATATAGATTTTAATATTCAGCTCTCCTTTCCATAGGCTTTGTGACAAGTCTATTGCGAGTAAGGCAAAAGTCCCCTTCGGCGGAAGGGGTGCCCGCAGGGCGGGGTAGCGACTCCTCAGCCTTAAACCATCGCTATGATTATGCGTGTAAGCATTACAATATAAACCCGTAGCCATAATTAATGCGATAAGTTGTAATGCTTACATGCATAGCCATTACCAACGACTAAAAGCTGTGGATCACTACCCCGTCAGGCTTTGCCTGCCACCCCTTCTAAAAGAAGGGGACTTGACGCTTTCGGTAAAGCTTGGTGTCAAATTACTTTATTTTGCTACATCTTCCTCTCTTCTACTTGCCTTATCTATTATCCTCAGGAATGGCAAATAAATCATTGCTCCGATGCAAAGGTTTACTATCTGCATGATTGAGCCTGAGATATCGCCTACTGTAAGAAAGCCGCTGAATATTGGTGGTGTAGGCCAAGGAAAGGCTATGCCTAGTGGTTTTGACACAAGACCCAAGCTCATTGCTATAAATTGTGTGGTCACCATCACTGGGGCTACCAGATTGAATGGTATCAGCATGATAGGGTTAAGAATGACAGGAAGCCCAAAAAGAATTGGTTCATTAATATTAAATATTCCTGGCACAGCGCCAATAGTGCCGATACTTCTCACCTGTTTACTTCTTGCAAAGATAAGTATAGCAATAAGAAGAGAAAGTGTAGCTCCTGCGCCGCCCATCCATATTATGTCAAGGAATTGCTCAGTGAATATATGGGGTAGTGGCTGCCCTGCTTGCAATGCAGCTATATTCTCTGCTTGGTTTTCCAGCCAGAAAGGTCTTACAAAGCCATTAACCATTGAACCACTATTTATACCAACTGACCAAAGCACTGTGATAGCCAAAACTGTGAATATTGTGCCTATGAATGAAGTGCCAAGGGATCTTAATGGCAGGGCCAGTGTGTTATATACAAAATCATGTATTGTGCCATATTCTGTCTGCATCATAAGAATTTTTACAATAAGAGCCACTGCCAAAATAACTGTGCCTGGAATCAAAGCTTGAAATGATCTGACAACTTCTGGCGGCACGCCTGCTGGCATTCTTATCATAATGTTTCTCTTAACAAAAAATTGGAAGATCTTCACTGTGACTATGCCAATAACCATTGCCACAAACATACCTCTGCTTCCAAGCCATTCAAATGTGATCACTGCCCCATATTCAGTGGACTGACCTAATGGAGTGAGGATCAAAAAAGCTGCTAAAGATAACAAGCCTACTGCAATGCTATCAAGCTCAAGCTGCTTAGCTAGTTGCTGGGCTACCAAGAAAGCTACATATAGAGCTAGTAGCGAGAATGTTGCACTCACAGGAATCTCAATAATGCTTTGCCAGCCTTCGCCAAATAAGCTAGTCATACCTGCTTGGTATGCTGGCAAAGGGAAAACCGAAATCATCAAAAATATTGACCCAATAATCAACAAAGGCATCATCATTATGAATGCCCTTCGTATTCCATTGATATACTTGTTCTGCGATATCCACGCTGCGACAGGGACAAGCTTGTCCTCTAATAGCGCTATGACCTTGTTCATAAATTCCCCCTCATTCTAATGGTTTTTGTATGTTCTTTTTGTAAGCTTCCATATATTCTTTTGAAGCTATCTCAATTTTCACATCATTGCTTCCCTCCACAGGGTAGGCAAGGTATACTTTAGGCTCATTATCAGGATCGGCTGCGACAAATGAAAACTCTACATTAGTCCCAATCCCCCATTCGCCTTTATTATTCATTGCTATAATTGATATAGCTCCTGCATGACCCCGCCTGCGCTTCAATTGCTCAGCGAAGTCCGCAATGGTTGATTGTGCTGCTTTTGGAGGCGACATTCCTCTTTTCATCCTTTGGACTGTTTCATAAGAGAGGCACCCCTTCATTATATCTTCTCCAAGCCCAGTCGCGGCTGCTCCGCCAGCTTCATTATCCACATAAAATCCTGAACCAGATATAGGCGAATCGCCAACTCTGCCTCTTTTTTTCATAAAAAGGCCGCTTGTGGAAGTTGCCACTGCCATATCTTTTTCTGAATCTATCCCTATCATGCATACTGTATCATGCCCATCATAGGGTGAAAGATTTTTTTCCGTTATCTCCTTCATCCTTAATTCCCAAGTCTTTTTTGCTCTTTCAGTAAGCATATTCTGCCTTACAAAGCCATTTTTATGAGCGTAAGCTTCCGCGCCTTCGGCCACAAGAAATATATTGAATCTATCTGTGCTAAGTTTTCTTGCTATGCATACGGGATTTTTATAATCTTTTATCCCAGCCACTGCGCCAATCGAAAGCGTCTTCCCATCCATAAAAGCAGCATCCAGCTCCACAATGCACGCTTCATTTGGAAGTCCGCCATAGCCCACTGATTTATAAAATGGATAGTCCTCAACTTCCATGATTGCGCGTTCCACAGCATCATGGCATTTTCCGCCATTTTTTAATATATCCGCCCCTAGAGTGAGCCCTTCAATAGCCATTCTCCATGTAGCAATCATAGCCCATTTTTTCATTTTTACCCCCTGCTATGCCTTTGCATAGGCATTGATAATCTTAGTCACCAGCGGGTGCCGCACCACGTCTTTATCTGTCAGCTGTATGAATGAGATGCCTTTGATGCCTGTCAGCCTGATGATTGCGTCATTCAAGCCTGATTCTATATCGCTGGGCAGGTCAATCTGCGTGGTATCGCCTGTGATAATCGCCTTTGAGCCAAAGCCTAGGCGCGTGAGGAACATTTTCATCTGCGCCTTGGTGGTATTCTGCGCCTCATCAAGAATCACAAAGGCATTGGAGAGCGTGCGGCCGCGCATAAAGGCCAATGGGGCGATTTCGATCACTCCACGCTCCAAGAGCTTATCCACCAGCTCAGGATCGAGCATAGCATAGAGCGCATCATAGAGCGGGCGCAGGTATGGATTGATTTTATCAGCCAGATCACCTGGTAGGAAGCCAAGCTTCTCCCCTGCTTCCACGGCAGGCCGCGTCAATATTATTTTTTGCGCCTTCTTTTGCAGATAATAATGCACAGCCATAGCCACAGCAAGGAAGGTCTTCCCTGTGCCCGCAGGGCCGTAAGCAAAGACCATATCATTATCACTAATGGCGCTCACATAGTCTTTTTGCGTGCGTGAGCGTGGCGAAACATACTTCACGACGCCAGATACCTTGATCTTATCACTCATAACCTCGCGCAGATGCTCACCTTCACCATTTTTCACCATGCGCAAGGCACCTGTGATGTCGTCACGGTTTAGGTTTCGAGAAAATGACAGCTCCAAAAG
>JAITWL010000194.1 GCA_031285285.1 Deferribacteraceae bacterium
ATTGATCAGCACCTGCACCCTATCTACGCTTTGTGAAGGCTGCGCAGTTATGCAGATGTTGTCTTCATTAAGTGTCCAGCTGACAGAATCAAGCTTCACCACGCCTCTATATGACACTATTCGCGTCACTGGCGCAGAATAAGCGTTGAAATCATCATCATATGTGCGGAAGCGGTAGATATAGCGATTGCCATATTCGCTGCTCTCATCCAAAAAAGCTGCTCCAGCTGGCACTATGGCGATGTCATCATAGTCTGGTGCAGATATATCGCCCACTTCCGAGTAGGCACGCTCCACTACCAGCATGTTTGACATGTTATTTTGTATGCTAATGCCTGATTCGCTGATGCTTAGCTCAAATTCAGGCGCAGGTATATTGAGGCTCGATTTTGGGCGCGGATTAGCCTTTAGCCCGCAGGCACAAAGGCTAATCGCGATCAGCAGAATCGCAAGCTTCACTTCGTCACCGTTTTAAGGTAGCTGCGTGCATTCTTCAGCTGCACAGCTAACGCATCTACACCTGTGCCACCATAAGAATTACGATTGGCGGCTGAGGCTTCCACAGTGATATAGCCATATACATCCTCATCAATCAAGGCGGAGAACGTTTGCAGCTCGCTTAATAGCAGCTCTTGCAGCATCTTCTGCTGCTCTATAGCATAGGCAACGGCCTTGCCCACAGCATGATGTGCTTCGCGAAAGGCTAAGCCCTTGCGCACTAAGTAATCTGCGAGATCGGTAGCTGTGCTATAGCCACGCATAGCGCTTTCGAGCATTTTTGCTCCATTAATTTTCATGCGCTCAAGCATGGCTGTGAATATCCGCAGGCTCTTCAATAGCGTATCTAGCGCATCAAACACGCCTTCTTTATCCTCTTGCATGTCTTTATTGTAGGCGAGCGGTAGGCCTTTCATAGTGGTAAGTAGCGCCAGCAGATCGCCATAGACGCGGCCGCTCTTGCCGCGGATAAGCTCAGGTATATCTGGATTTTTCTTCTGTGGCATGATGCTAGAGCCTGTGCAAAAACCGTCGCTCAGCTCTATAAAGGCGAACTCTGCTGATGAATGTATAATCAGCTCCTCTGATAGCCTTGATAGATGCGACATACAGATAGAAGCCGCAGCGAGAAACTCGAGAGCAAAGTCTCTATCAGCTACAGAATCGATACTATTCTCTGTAGGCGCTTTAAATCCAAGATGCGATGCTATAAACTCTCTATCTATAGGGAAAGTAGTGCCAGCAAGCGCGCATGCACCAAGCGGACAATAGTTCATCCGTTCGGCCGCATCGCCCATGCGTTCATAATCGCGGCGAAGCATGTGAAAATAGGCCATGATATAATGCGCATAAGACACAGGCTGGGCGCTTTGCAGATGTGTATAGCCAGGCATAAGCTGCCCTTGATGCTCTTCAGCAAGCTTGAGTATGACGGATTGCAGCTGAGTAATGGCTATGCGCACATCGCGCAGGCCAGCACGCATATAGAGGCGGAAATCAAGCGCCACCTGATCATTGCGACTGCGCGCAGTGTGCAATTTACCGCCTATAGGGCCAACGATAGCTGTCAATCGGCGTTCCACAGCCATATGCACATCTTCATCCTCGATATTGAAGGTAAATACACCGCTTTTGATCTCTGTAGCCACCTGTTGCAGGCCACGCTGTATGGTTGACGCCTCTTCTACAGTGATAATCTTTTGCCTGCCAAGCATTTCAGCATGCACAAGGCTGCCTTCGATATCGTATAGCGCCATACGCTGATCTATGCCGATAGAGGCATTGAATTCCTCAACTAGCTTGTCTGTGGGCTCGGAAAATCTGCCCGCCCATAATTTATTTTGCTTTGCCATATGTTCCCCCTGAAAGTAAGCGAGTGTAGCAAAATATCAAGATTTATGCAAGATTCTCTTTTTCCTCTTGTGATCCATTCAGATTATGCTAAATTAGCTAGTTTTTAGGAGTACCCATGCTGCTTTCATTCACTTATGAAGAATACGAAAAAAAACTTGCAGGCCGCTGCATTATGGTGGATGTGCGTAGCCCTGCTGAATTTGCGGAGAGCAGCATTCCAGGTGCTATCAATATCGCACTTTTCAGCAATGAAGAACGTGCGCATGTAGGCACAGTATATAAACAAGAAGGTAAGCATGCTGCAGTGGCGCTTGGGGTAGACTATGTCTCAAAATCGCTCCCGCGAATCTATGCCAGCTTTCGCCAAGCAGAAGCCAAGCAGAAAAAATTTATGGTATTCTGCGCTAGAGGCGGAATGCGCTCGGAGGCTGTTGGTAGTTTCCTCGCCTCCATTGGCTTTTCGGTGCTCAAGCTTGATAGCGGCTATAAGGGATACCGCCAACACGTGCTTGCGAAGCTGCCAGCGCTTATTGATTCTATTGATATCGTCACGCTCTATGGAAAAACTGGCACTGGCAAGACTCATATCATCCATGCGCTTCAAGAAGCTGATTGTGATACACTCGATCTTGAAGCCTATGCTGGCCATCGCGGCTCAGTCTTTGGTGGCTTAGGTCTGCAACAGCGTAGCCAAAAACAATTTGAATCTTTGCTTTATGAGGCATTAGTAAACGCAAAATCGAAGCTAATCTTCACGGAAGGCGAATCTCGACGCATAGGAAGCATCTATATGCCCAAGGAGCTATCTGATAAGATGGCTAGCGGCCGTAAACTATTGATAGAGGCTGATATAGAGACACGCAAGCAGATAATCATGCAAGATTACACAGCCACTAATTTCGACAAAACCGCTGCTATAACCGCGCTCAAGTCTCTAGTGCGCTATATCGGTCATGCACGCATAGCCGAGTATCAAAAGCTCATCGAAGATGGACAGATAGCAGAGATCGCTGAGGTGTTGATGTTGCAATATTATGATATAGTATACAATACGCTACACATGGAATACGAAAAGGTGTTTACGAATGTCGATCCTGTGGAAACGGCAGCAGCGATAATGGAGTATATGAAATGACCACTCATGGCGGCGATATCTATGGACGAGCTAGCGATATACTAGATTTTTCATCTAACACTAATTTTTTGGGTTTGCCTGATGGCGTCAAAATTGCCTTGATTGATAATATCGACAGCTATGATAAATATCCTGATCCTGCTAGCACTGCCCTCAAAGCGGCTATAGCAGAATATCATAATATACCATCATCGTATATTGTCTGTGGCGCTGGCGCAGCGGATTTAATCTATCGCATAGTGCTGGCAGTGCAAGCTAAGATGAGGGATGATGCTGAGCAGGCTAGGCTAAATGGTAATCGTTATGGCTATGTTGGCGCAGCGAGCTTTTTAGCGCCAACTTTTTCTGAGTATGAAGATGCTCACCAGCTGCTGGATTCCTGCTGTGAATATCATTATCTATCGCCAGATAATGGTTTTAAGCTTGATAAGCCACTAGATAATGAGCTGGTATTCATTTGCAATCCTAATAACCCCACGGGCAGGCTGACAGAGCTAGATATTATCAAACAATCAGCGAAAACATCTGACCTACTAGTGGTTGACGAATGCTTTATGGATTTTGTGCCTGATTCTACAGGCTATAGTATGGTGCCATATCTGAAAGACTATCCCAAGGCGATTGTACTGCGAGCCTTCACCAAAACATACGCTATGGCTGGCCTGCGGCTGGGCTATTGCCTATGCAGCAATAGCGAGCTAGTGCAGCGCATAGAAAGAACTTTGCAACCTTGGTCAGTATCCACTCCTGCAACGGTTGCGGGCATCGCGGCGCTGAAAGAGACTGAATACTTGAGAAAAACGCACGAGCTAATTCCGCAAAACCGTATGATGCTTATCAATGGCCTGCGAGCTCTTGGGCTAACCGTCTATGATAGCGACACTAACTATATCCTATTCCGCTATAAAGCTGGCCTGAAAGAACTATTGCTAGAGCACGGCATACTTATCCGCTCCTGTGCAAACTTTCGCGGGCTGGATGACACATACTACCGTGCTGTAGTAAGCTCTGAGGCGAATAATCGCCAATTGATCAGTGCTATGGAGATAATAATAGCCAATAGTCAATCTTAGCACCCATTAGAGTGCTAAGATTTTTCCTAGCTATCTTCCTGCGTTTACAATTCCTTCTGCATATTCATCAGCAGCACGGTAAGTGCTGATATGCTTTTCTTTTGCAAGAGAAACGATCTTAATAATTGAATTGTATATTTCATCCACTTTTTTGTTAATAACATTGACATCATAGGATTTTTCTACGATTTCCATGCCACAGTTGATCACGCCGCCTGCATTGATGATATAATCTGGCAGATACAAGATGCCTAATTTATCTAAGGCATCGCCAGTATCAGCATCCATCAATACGTTATTTGCAGCACCTGCGACCATCTTGCATTTAAGCTGCTTCACATTTTCAGTATTGAGCACAGCGCCAAGGGCACAAGGCGAAAATATATCGCAATCAGTAGCTAGCAAGCTTTCGCTGACAGCGACTGCGCCTAGCTCTTTCACGGCTTTCTCCGCTGCTGCTGAATTAATATCAACTTTAATATTTGCGCCATCTTTCTTTAAATATTCGCAAAGTGCATAGCCAACGCTGCCCAAGCCTTGCACAGCGACTGTTTTCCCTTTGAGTGATTCGCTGCCAAATTTTATGCCTGCGCCAGCCTTCATCCCCATGTAAATACCACGTGCTGTGAATGGCGAAGGGTTGCCGCTGACATCGGGAGTGCCAGTGACAAATTTTGTCACTTCGCTGATATCTGCGACATCCTGAGCGTTTATGTTTACATCTTCGGCAGTATAATATTTTCCGCCTAGTGAATTAATGAATTTTCCATAGGAATGTAAGAAGGCTTTTGATTTTAATTTTTGTGGATCTCCGATGATAACAGCTTTCCCGCCGCCAAGCTTCAGCCCAGCTGCGGCATTTTTCATTGTCATCCCTCTAGAGAGGCGCAAAACATCAAATAGCGCATCTTCTTCAGAAGCATAATTACAAAAGCGAGTGCCACCAAGCGCAGGACCCAACACTGTGCTATGAACGGCAATAATCGCATTAAGACCAACTGATTCATCACGCGCAAAAATAATTTGCTCATGCCCATATTGCTTCATTGACTGCAAAATTTCCATCTAAACTTTTCCCCCTTTTCCAAATTGCAGAACAGTATACTCCATCAAATAGACAGAACGCTATAGTTTTTTGCAATAAAAAATAATTTAAAAAATAATTTTCCTATAGATGAAATTCTGAACCTATACTCAAATATTCAGCATTACAGACTGTTTTTAATTTTTCATATGCACTTTTTCCTGTGCAATGCCCATATA
>JAITWL010000188.1 GCA_031285285.1 Deferribacteraceae bacterium
ATTATAGCTCCTTATAAAGCCATTATGTGGTTTGTCATCAGCGATAAACGTTCCTTCGCCTGCCAATTCACCATTTTCATTATAGTATTTGATAGGGCCATTTTTATAGGAATGATTCACATATTGTGCGACGTACTTCACCGCGCCACTTTCATAATAGCTCGTCCTGCTTTCCATGCTAATGTTGTCGCAACGAATCATATCTAGCAACTCGTGTGTGTCGCCATCATGAACCACTTCTGACACATTGCCAAAATCATAGATTATATTTGAAAGAGCCTCTTCTTTCTGTTCAGCACTTATATTGCTATTCATGATTGTTATGACCATCTTTTCTACAATATCGCTTATGAATTTTGCAGATGTATCATCGGCTTGATGGCTAGCAAGCGTTTCTTCTATACTTGCGCTATCTAGCCCTGTAAGCATCACAAAGGAGTCAATATAAGGCTTATCTATATAAAAGCGTTCTTGCTGCATCCAATCAATATTTTCTACTGCAAAAATAAACACTTCAGAAGACACTCTTATTCCAGAGCAGCCGTTAGAAATTAATTCAGGAAGATCTTCAGCAGTTGTGATTGTTGGATAAGCTGTGAGATAAGTTGGCAATACTGTTATAGCCCCAGCTGGCCACGCACTATTTGCCATAGCAATCTGCGCAAGCATGGTTATAAAAACAGCAGTAATTGCCATATATTTGTAAATTTTCACAGTAGCCTAAATCCTACACCCAAGTGACAACCAGAGAAACGGTAGCGTATTATTTCGCCATCTTGCTCTGCAATCACAACCAAGGCTCGATTTTCAAATGGGCTTAGCAATATGCCTGCAACTGATACATTTGTTACTGGTTCATTTGCTGTGAATTTGCCTATACTTTTTGCCTTGCTATCTCGGCTGATTGTCACTTCATATTCTGTTATGAGCTCGTTATTATACTTAATATCAAGTTTTGCATCATATGTCGCCTTATTGATCACTTGTGGGAAGGTTAAAAATTGATTTTCAACTCTTTCTATCTGATATTTAAACAATTCCCGTAAAATAATTGTTTTATTTGCTTCATATGAATCTATTTGTATGGCAAACAGAGCCTTATCATGTATCATATCAAAAATAACAAAATCAATTTGCTCGCCATTCTCCTGTGAATAGGCGACCAAGCCCGCAGTATTGCTTGCTGACCAGCCCCAGATTTTGACATTAGGCAGATCAATTTGTGGCGGAATAGCCAACTTAGTATTTGGCTGACTAAAAGTGAGATTCAAAGAAGGCGCTATTTCATAATATGTACCCCAACCAATTTGTATAGAAAGCAGCATTGCCATACGGTCTTTTTGTGGATTTAGAAAGTAACCTCTAGCTTTTTGGTAACCACAATCACCACGATAGCGTTTTATTGTAGAGTAGTCGCCAGCTTTCAGTAGCCATTCAAAGTCAAAGACATCATATTCATAGGCATCGCAATTCTTGATGTTGCTTGCACTATACTTCACACCATTCAGATATGATGGGATGGGGAAAAATTCAGCCTTCTGATATGTTCTCTCAATGCCATACTTTGTTAAGGCGTTTAATATCTCAGTCCTGTTGAAATTATACATATCGGCATAGCTAGGATCGCAATACATTGGCTTGCAATTTGTTGGATCGGTTTTCTCATATTCCACAAGATTATCTGTAATCATCACCAAACCATCATGATCATACAAAGTAAAAAGCTCTTTGTCTGTACGTAGATCACGAATGGAAAAATCAATAAACGGCAAACCACTACCTTCACTATCTATAGAATAGGCAAGCTTAGTGCCATCTGCTGACCAGCCCCAGATGCGAACAAAGCTATCCTCATCCTCATACCCACTCCAATTAATCTGTATCTCTGCAGGCAGCTTTAGCTGGCTCTGCGCAATAGAGGGCTGTATGCTCAGCACAATAATAGAAATGAGTAGAAGGAGCGTTTTCATATTTATCATTCAACCTCTTGATCTAGCACCATTGCGGCATGTTGCTTCCAATCGTTATCATCAGGCATGCTATTATATAGCTTCATAGCAGATTCGCGATCGCCAGCTCTGCAATAGGCTTCTATAATTTTGAGAGTGTTTATAGCTTTTGTATAATTTACATCGTCATCAGCTAAACTCTCATATAGCTTAAAAGCAGTTGCCAAATCGCCTGTGTCTACATAATAACTTATCAAACAGTCAGTAGCATATGTTTTTGCTTCATTCTCCATGCCATCGTAGAGCTTATAGGCAGACGCAAGATCTCCAGCTTTTGCATAATCACGCATTAGCTTAATATAGGCCATTTGCGCATTATAGCCATCAGCCATACTATCACATAAAGCATGAGCCATTACAAGATCGCCAGCTCTGCCATAAGCTTCTGCTAAATCGTAAGTAGCATTTTCTATTTGCATATGATCATCAGAGCTATCAAGCATGCTCATGTATAGTTCTCTGGCAAATGGAAGATCATCTGTGAAGCAATAGGCAGCTATCAATTTAGCTCTTGCTTCCTGAATAAGCTTATTGTCGTCAGGCATGTTATTATAAATGTCGCGAGCAGGCAGAAGTTTATTTACATTGCAACACTCTATAATCATCTTGAGAGCAGCTTCAGCTTTGTCCTCATCAGCTATGCTCTTGTATAGCTCTTGGGCAGATACAAAATCACCTATATCATAGTAAGCAAGTATAAATGCAGTGGTGATATAAATATCAGAGCCATCATGGTGCTTGCAAGCAGACATGAGTGTATCAGCTTGCAGACCACAGCTGATATAGAAATTTAATAGGCAGCGAGTAGCCAATTTCCTTATTTGTGCACCATTGATAGAATTATAATTATACGCAGAGATATTATGAGGAATGCTATCATATAGCTCTTGGGCAGCTACAAGAGCAGGATGCGGATTTCGCGCGTTAAGATGATAAGAGATTATTAAATTTAATGCAGCACTTGCCTTGATTAAGCTCAATTCATCATTGTGATCAGGCATGTTATCATATATTTTGTGGCGTAATGCAAGATTAGCTTCTTCCATAATATGAGGGGTGAGCGTCAGGTTGGCAGCGGTTTTTGCCTTTATGATGCAAAGCTCAGGGCTGTTATCAGGCAGGCTATCATATTCGGCAAAGCCAAGCGCAATGCCATCATCCCAGTGCACAGAACTTAAGATTGCATCAATTTCGCCTTGCGATAAAATATCTGCCATGCGTAGCTCCTATTTCCTTGTTGCGCAAGCTGCCAGTATGATGCTCACAATGATCGCTATAGATTTCATAAGCTTTGCTTATTCCTGATCAGTAGCTATCGCAAAATTTACAAAGCCTGCGGCCTTGCCAGCATCGATCACCTGCACCACTGCGCCATGCATAGCTGATGTATCAGCCTCTATCACTAGCGATGCGCTTGGGTTGGCGGCTATAGCTTCATCTAAGGCTGCTCGTAGCTCTTCTGCTGATATGGGGCGCTGGTCTACGCTCATCTGATTATCTCTAGTGACCACCACTCGCACAACTTCGCTGGCTTGCCCCTCGGTAGTGGTATTAGCCTTAGGCAAATCCACTTCGATAGCGCCAACAAACATAAATGAAGTGCTGACCGCAAAAAAGATCAGCAGGATGAAGACTATATCTAGCAGTGGTGTTATGTTAATAGAAGGCTTGGATGAAGCGCCTACATGGCGAAATTTCATATATGAGTACTCCTTAAGATTACTTTGGTGCTTCTGCACACTATCGGGGCTTTATCCGCGCTCGGATGAACCGAGCTGTGGTACGCCCCTTGCACTACGCTGTCGCTCCGACGGGCAAAGCCCGCTCCGCTTACACTCCATGACGATCCCCCTAACCCCTTTCCAAGGGGAGCATGGGAATTTGCCATAGTAATTCTCCTATGACTCACTCTGAGCTACTGCTGGCGCAGGTTGTGCAGATACCATCGTTACCAGCTCTAGCGTATCAGCTTCTAGCACCTTGATAATGCTATCAGCACGATATTTTACAACATAATGGCATACCTGTACAGGTATAGCCACTGATAGCCCCGCTGCTGTGGTGAGCAGAGCCTCTGCTATACCGCTTGATAGCGCCTCAGCATTACCTATACCGCCAGCAGAAAGCACATTGAATATGCTGATCATGCCAAATACTGTCCCTAGTAAGCCCAGAAGTGGTGCAATGGCAACAATATTGATCATAGTATCTTGAAAGCGCTCTAGCTTGTCAGCCTCTTGTTTACCAGCATCTTCAGCCACTGAGATTAGCTGCGCCCACGGCCTGTCTTTATTATCAATAAGTTGCGCTGCAATACGCGCCACAGCATTATCTTGCACATCACAAAGATTGCGTGCATCAGTGAATTGGCCTCTCTTGATAAGGTCTTTCAGCTTGGACGAGAAAGCAGCTGGTATGTAGCTCTCTCTACGAAGCGTGAACATGCGCTCCAGAAATATCGCCAAAGCAATCACAGAAAGGAGAATTATCGGATACATGATAATTCCGCCCTTTTCGATAATTAAAAACATATGACTCTCCCTTGTTTACTTATTCCAATTCTAAATTAAAGTTTCCATAATTCCGTCATTGCGAGGCTCATGCGTTGCCAATCCAGCGTTCCTAATAATTGTCGGCCAGAGGCCATCATAATCCTGAATCCTAGATT
>JAITWL010000189.1 GCA_031285285.1 Deferribacteraceae bacterium
CGGAAAGCGAAGGCTTCAAGCTGCAAGTGCTCGACTATCTTGATGGAGAAGAGGCTGGGCTGAAATCGGCCACATTCAATATAATCGGCGACTACGCCTATGGCTACTTGAAGGGTGAAACTGGCATACACCGCCTTGTGCGCATATCGCCATTCGATTCGCAAAGCCGCCGCCACACATCCTTTGCATCAGTATTCGTGCTGCCAGAGATTGATGACGATGTGGAGATAGATATCAATGAAGGCGATCTGCGTATCGACACTTTCCGCGCAGGTGGAGCTGGCGGTCAGCATGTCAATACCACTGATTCGGCTGTGCGAATCACGCATATACCCACAAATATAGTCGCTGCTTCGCAATCTGAACGCAGCCAGCACCAAAATAAGGCGCATGCAATGAAAGTGCTACGCGCCAAGCTCTATGATCATGAGATGAGCATACGCAACAGCGAGAAAGATAAGCTAGAGGCATCAAAATCAGAAATAGGCTGGGGCAACCAGATTCGCTCATATGTGATGCAGCCGTACAAGATGGTGAAGGATCTGCGTACGCGCTACACCACAGGCAACGTGGACGCCGTGATGGATGGAAATCTTGAGCCATTTATCCGCGCCTATCTGCTGTTTGCCGCGGGAATATTAGAAGTGAGTGGAGATGATAACGATCTGGAGTAAATGACTATGCGCATGTTTACAATAGTTTTCGTTTGGATTTTTTTATGTATTGCTGTAGGCTTGCGAATTTTTGGCAATGGGGGCATGCTCATATTCATTGTGCCTGTAGCTATTGTTGCTGCTATCCTTATCAGTATTGTTCTCTTCGCTAAGCCAGCTACTAAAATCTCCAAAAATATATCATCAGAGCCCAAGCCAACTGAGGCTCGCTTGCTGGAAATCTGCAATAAGCTAGAAGATGCCGAGCTAATCGAAAATATCAAGCAGATAGCAAATTATCAAAATACACTAACAGACACATTCAAAAAATATCCCAATACAAAGAATGAAGCTCTGGTGAATAGCCATATTGAGCAGCTTATCAAATATCTGGATGACTATAATGACGCAGAAGACTTGCAGGCAAGCTTAAATGCGAAGCCCGTAAGCTTAAATGAGGATACTCTTGATATGATGGCGAATGTGTGTCAGTATGCAGAAGACTTGCTGGCTGCGCTCAAAAATATCCATGAAAACAGCTACACAGCTAATGCCCAAGTGGCAGATGCTGCTATAGATGCCCTGCGGGCTGATCTGCGTATACGCGGATTATCAAAGTGAATTTGGAGCTTGATAGCATAGAGAAAAAAGATGTATACTTAGCCACAAGCAACCAGAAGGAATAACTTAAAGGGGTAATTTTATGGCATTTATTGATCTCGTTGATTGGGATGATGCATCCAGCGACATTTTTGCATGGAAATATGCTCAGAATAAAAATAATAACCTAAGCACTTTCACTCAGCTGATTGTGCGCGAATCTCAAGAGGCTGTCTTATTCTCCAAGGGGCAGCTACTTGGCAAATTTGGCCCTGGCAAGCACACTCTCAATACCGAAAATATTCCTCTATTAAGAAATCTATTTGGCATACCCTTTGGTGGCAAAAATCCATTCATGGCCGAGATTTGGTTTGTGAATAAGACTGCGCCGCTCACTATCGACTGGAAGACAGATAGCATGCGCTTTCGCGACCCTGAATATGGCGAGATGGTGCCTCTAGCAGCAGAAGGCCGCTACGGCCTAAAGGTGGAGGATGCCGAGCGCTTCCTAGTGCAGCTTGTGGGCACAGCTATGGGCTACACTGCCAGAGAGCTGACTGATCACTTCATGGGCGCGCTCGTGACAAAGACCAAGAGCAGCATCATTGGCTTTATGCAGGCTAATCAAGTGGGCATCACCACTATATCTGCAAGGCTTGAAGACTTATCAAATTTTTTAAAAGCGCCACTCCAAGAATTTTGGGAGGCTTATGGCATGACCCTCACAGGCTTCTACATCACCTCAGTGGATCTAGACACAGCCAGTGAAGAAGGCAGGAAAATCTCCCAAGCCCTGAGCGATCGCTCTGCGCAAAATATAGCTGGCTACACTTGGCAGCAGAAGCAGGGCTTTGGCGTTGCTAATAATGCAATGTCAGGTGGCGGCGATATGGGCGTCCTAGGCGCAGTTGCTATGACAGGCATGATGGGTGGCGGCATGGGGCAGGCGATGATGCAGCCGCAACAGCAGCAAGGATATATGGCGCCAGCACAGGCACAGCCAGCAGCGCGCAAGGAAGTGTTCTGCTCAAATTGCTCAAAGAAATATCCAGCTACATCAAATTTTTGCCCACATTGTGGGGATAAAAATAACCCCTGCCCACGCTGCGGCAGCGATAATCAAGCAGGCAGCAAGCGCTGTGTCTCCTGTGGCACGGCTCTTGTCGCAGATAACTTGGGCGAAGCCTGCTCACGCTGCGGGCAGCAGGTGGAGCTTGGCGTAAAATTTTGCCCTAAATGTGGGAATAAGCTATGACCAAACAACAGTCTTTACTTTTTCGCTGTGGGCTATTCTTTGCTGGTGCGCTAGTGGTGATTCTTGCCCTCGTCCTGAGCACAGAAGGCGAGCTGACGCGCAGAGATGCGTTTGTTTGGTCGTCTATCGCCTTGATGTATCTGCTATTTTTTACACCATTTTTCTTTTCTGCTATTGATATCAAGAATTTTTCAGGCAAGATTCCAAAGCTATCGCTAGTGTGGTTCGGCATCATCATGTATATCATAGCCTCAGTGGCTGTTATACTGCTGCTTAATGTGATATCTTTGAGCATGGCCGTTATTATTCAGGCCATCTTGCTATTCTTATTCTTGATAGTGCTCTATCTGGCCTTATTTGCTAGCGCTTATATAGCAGAGCAAGGTGATATCAGCAGCCACTTAAATGAAATCAAAGCGAAAGCCAAGCAGCTAAGCCTGCAAGTGGGTAAGCTTCCAGCAGAGTATGCAGCCGCAAAAACGCTTCTGCAAAAAGCAATAGACGATATAGCGTATATTTCGCCATTAGAAAGCGCTAACAATTTGGAACAGCAGCTGCTTAGCAATATTGATACAATTGCCGCTATGCTAGAAAGATCGCCTAATGCAGCGATAAATCCATCCGAGCTGGAGCAGAAAGCGGATAGCTTGCTAGACAAGGTGAGAGAGCGGAAAGCGTTGCGGAATTAGAGCCCTTCGGCGGAAGGTGTTAATGTGATGAGTTGTAATGCTTATTCCAATTCTAAATTAAAGTTTCCATAATTCCGTCATTGCGAGGCTCATGCGTTGCCAATCCAGCGTTCCTAATAATTGTCGGCCAGAGGCCATCATAATCCTGAATCCTAGATT
>JAITWL010000196.1 GCA_031285285.1 Deferribacteraceae bacterium
TCTGCCTGCTCTGAATATGTGCGGCAACTCTCAGCAAGTTTTTTGCCAATACTTTCAGCCTTTCCGCTGCCCAAATCTGCTTTAACACGCTCAGCATTAGTTTTGCCACACAACACAAATACCCTGTCCTTGCCTTGCGCTATATCTTTATAAGCATCATCTTCTGAAATAATCAATAAATGATTCTTATACTTATTTATTGCCATTCAACCTAGCTCATCAAGACGCAATTTTTGAATGGTGGATTCTTTGCTGCTTATTCGTTCGCTTACAAAATGCAATTCCACTGGTGCAAGATGGTTTTTGCGATGAAGCAATAAAGTATTATCATGCGAAAAGCAGTTGATTGTTTCACTATTATGTGAAGCCATCCATATTTGACCCTTCCCTGTGCGCAATGTGCGAATAAAGTCTTGCACCTCTGAAATAGACAGATAGTTGTCAGGCTCATCCCAAAAAACAAAAGGATGGTGGTATGCTTCCTGAACTGCCAAAACAACAGCCGCTAAAAATATACACTTTTCACCATCTGAGAGATTGGAGAAGCTAGTTTGATATGACAGAGTGCCATCACCAAAAGAAATCATCAGAATACGTGTAGAAGTAATGCCAGGGTTACTAAATTTTACAAAATCTGGCATGAGTTTCTTCAAAAACTTTTCTATAGTAGAATAGCTCGCTGGCAAGCTATTAAGCAAATTTAATAAAAAAGGAGCAAAGTTTTTGCAACTTGATTCAATGAATACTGATTCAGTATCTGAATCCCCTCGCATAAGCTGTGGGATAGGCTTTAATATAAGCATAGTTGCAAACCAGGCGCGTAGCAGCCATGGCGCATCAATTGAGGACGTATTTATCAATAAGGTAAAAGCCACGGAATTCACATCTAAAGGGAATTCACTAATTTTCCCACCTACATTGTAAACAATTTGTGTCTCTGTGCGTTCAAACACAGCCTTGGCATTAATAAATAAATCTTCTTTAATAACACGTAATTTAGAGTTATTAGGCATATCAAAGCTAATACGATAATTATATGTATTTCCATCAAGCAATACATCAATCTCAAAATGCATTTGCTCATTGATGCGCCCTAAAGTAAAGTCTTCAGCAGTAAGCAAAGCATCTACATTTGATTGTCCTGAACCTAATTTGTTAAATATAGACAAAACACTAGCGATTGTAGACTTTCCAACCCCATTCTTGCCAACAAACAGTAAAGACGCCTCTTCACCAGCTTTTATTTCAAAATTTTGCAAACAGCGATAATTATGCACATATAAACGCTGTAACATCTATGCGTATCTCCCAGTCATACTATATTCTGCACCTGCTCGCGGATGCTATCCACAGTGGCTTTCGCCTGCACCACGGCATTGATGATTTCCACCTTAATGCTTTTGGAAGCAATGGTGTTCCACTCACGGTACAATTCTTGGCAGAGGAAATCAAGCTTTTTCCCACAGGGGTATTCGTTTTTCATAATTGTCACAAATTGCTGCTGGTGTGAATATATGCGTGCCAACTCTTCCTTGATATCGGCCTTTTCTGCGAACATAGCAGCTTCTTGTATGATTCGATCCTCGTGCTCGCTTGTTTTTGGAAGAAAATCCACTATGCGAGTCTTGAAACGATTCATCCAGTAGAGGAAAACGTCGTTTTTGGCCTCGTCCACTTCTTTGGCGGCGGCATCCATCTTATCAAGCAGCTTTTGCAACACTGCCTCTAGATGGCGCCCCTCAACATTGCGCATTGCATCCACATTGGTGATGCAGCTGAGCACAGCCTTATTTAGGAAATCCGTTAGCTCTTCGGTATCTAGCACTGTGTCATAGTCAAAAATATCTTGAAATTGCAGCAGATGCTCAAGCTTGATTTCGTCATTTATCCCGCCAAGCGACTTCATCTGCTTCAACATATCCATGCATGCAGTGAAATTGCGCTTATTCAAGCTTGGTGCTTGTACAGATTTTTGAAACTTCGCATCTATATTGACGTCAATCTTGCCCCTGCCAAGCTTATCCTGCACCAACGCCCGCAGCGGAATCTCTGCAAACGAAAAGTAGCGCGGCAAGCGCATATTGATATCACAATATTTGCTATTCACTGTTTTTATCTCAATTTTTAGCTCACATATCGCATTTGACGCTACAGCGCGTCCAAAACCAGTCATACTTTTTAACATTATTTTACATCCTATGCTTAAAATAGCATGAATGCTGTATGAAAAGCAATCATAACTTAAGATTTTTAATAAATTGAAATTATGCTTCATTCATGTTATAAGTGATCAGTTATGAATATAAAAAAACATTTCCTAGTCCTTTTTGCTGCCCTTATGCTACTTTCAGCTTGCTCTGTGCACACAGGTGGCATTGGTGCTACATTAGTTTCCGACAAGGCCGCTATCTTGGCTGAGCTGCGCTCTATGCCCAAGGCCTGCTCTTATAAAGGCCGCGTAGCTGTGCAATATACCGACTATTACGAGCAAGATACCAGCTTCCGCGCAATCATTGACAAGCGCTGCGATGGCTACATGAAGATGACTATCCTTGGTCCATTCAATGTGGTGATGGGAGAGCTTCTTGTGGAAGACGGCCGCTACACAGTGACTAA
>JAITWL010000275.1 GCA_031285285.1 Deferribacteraceae bacterium
TAATATCAATGCTGATATCGCCGCTGGCGCTGTAGCAGCCGCTCTGAAAGCGGAAAAGCTGCTTATGCTGACGGATGTTGAGGGTATACTCGATAAATCAGGCAAACGAATCTCATCACTTACACTCAAAGATGTGCAAGCCCTAAAAGACAATGGCACCATCACTGGCGGCATGATCCCTAAGCTCAAGGGTGCTATCGACGCACTGAGCGCTGGAGTTGGCAAGGCGCATGTCATTGATGGCCGCCTAAAGCACTCTGTGCTGCTAGAGCTTTTCACAGACGAGGGCATCGGCACAGAGATTATTAATGTGTGATTATCGCAAGGAGGCATTATGCTAAAAATGCAAGCTATCAAAATACCAGATGAATATAAAGAGCAAATTGCTGGACAAGTGAAGGTCATCTTGCTATCAGAAGCCACTCCAAAAAGGTATAAGCCACTAACTGCAATATCAATAAGCACCAAAGGGTTTAAATTTGACAGGGATGAGGCTAATGAAAGATAGAGTTTCTCGCTACCCGTAATACTCGTCAGTATTACATTTTGGAGGCGAAGCAATCCAGAATTCAGGATAGTTGACGGCCTTGGACCGAACGATATTTTTATTGTCCTCACTGGATTAATTGCTGGATTGCCGCGCTGCGCTCGCAATGACATTTTAGATATTTTATGAATATGGGAAAAAATTGGATACAGCAATAACGAATCAAAAGGGATATGAATATGCAAAAATATAGAACTGAGGGCATTGGCACGGAGATTATTAATGCGTGATTATCGCAGCATGAAAGTGCCGCAATTCTTTCTGGATAAGGTGATTGCCCCATCTTGCAACAATGATGCTAATATAATAGAGGCTTTTCGCACTGTGCCGCGGGAATACTTTATGGCTGAGGCTATGAAGATGCAGGCTTACAGCGATGATGCTCTGCCAATTGGCTATGGGCAGACGATCTCGCAGCCTTCACTTGTGGCGATGATGATATATCACTTGCAGCCGAGCAAGCAGCTAAAATGTTTGGAGATAGGCGCGGGTTCTGGCTATCTCTCTGCGCTATTAGGCAAGCTGATGGCTGATGTCTACGCTATGGAGCTTGTGATCGAGCTTGTGACAGCGGCTCAGCAGAAAGTGCGCAAGATGATGCTCTGGAATGTGAATGTGATGAAGGCAAATGGCGCTATGGGCTATGCAGACAAGGCTCCATACGACCGTATAATCGTATCTTGCGGGGCTAATAGCATGCCAAAGCCATTGATAGAGCAGCTAGCAGAGGGTGGCATCATGCTGATTCCTCTGAATGGCACACTGACAAAGCTGACAAAGAATGAAGGCACGATAAAAGAAGAAGCGCTCGCAAAAGTAGCCTTTGTGGATTTTGTGCATACTTAGGATTTTTTTACAAGTTCCACGAATTATAATAATCAATCAATGTTTTCTCATTAGGCACAGATGCCTTTCTTTGCAAGTTTGATAGGTAATGGCGCACTGTGCGTATTGTCAATCCTAGCTTTTCGCCAATTTTCTCACGACTATCGCCACGGGATAGACACAAGAGCACATCCCTTTCTCTAGCTGTCAGTGTATATGCGATTGCAAAGGCACTGAGCTTCTGCAGTTCTATATCACCTTGAATTATTGGCATCTGCGGCTCTTGCAGTGTCCATAGATCTAGCAATATAGCTTGCTGGCCTTGCGAGCCAAGTATTATTCGGCGGAGACGCCATAAGCAGAAGGCTATCCCAAATACTATCAAGAATGAAAGCACTATGCCATATGGCGATAGCAGGTTTTGCAAGGCTACACCAGCAAATTGTATAACTATCAGAGAATGCGCTAATGTGACAAATATTGCCATTACAGCATTTGTTTTGAATAACTTCGTAGCAGTGGCGTATACAGCGACGGTTAAGGTTGCTTGCAATATATTAAGCATGTAATATAGCGGCATATGCCCAATCAAGCCGCTACTATACACTATATTCAATATAATAACACAGGCTAATGCTGGCAAACAGACAAGGATAAACTTATCAGGACGTGAATCCCAGAAATACCCAAACACAGGAAGAAGGAAGAGAAAAATAAAATGTGATATACCCAAGGTTTCTGATTGCAATGTCATTTTTGGTATAAATACGCCCATATCAAGACCCATGATGCCCCACATGCCAATGCTTGCCAGAAATATCAAGCCTAGGATCTGCCGCTTTTTGCGTGTATCTAGCCCTGATAGCTCTTGGGCGGCATGGCTTAGGCTGATTGTAGTGGTTCGCTTAGCTTTTAGCGTTGCGCCTATGCAGAGCCCAGCGCCACCAACCATATATGAGCAAATGGAATATAGATATAGTGCCTGACCTGAACCTTGCGTGATGACGCCAAGCAAAGGAAATATCAGCGCCCATATCAGCTCAGAAGAAGCAAGCATCAGCGCAAAAGCAAAGCCTTCTCTGCCAGCAGGCACCGCACGGCCAAAAAGAAAGAGGCTAATAGGTGTCAAAAAAGCCATGCTTATTGCTGTCACTGGCGGCTGACCATTGAAAAAGGGCAAAAGCAATGCTTCTGGCAAAAAAGGTATGAGAAGCGAAAACGCCCCTAATAAAATCACAAAAATATAAGAAAATTGTGGCAGACGCCTTCGATTTTTGCTAACAAAAACGTATAGCAGCAGCCCACAAAGGATAGTGAGTGCATAATGCAGGAGCACCCCGCCTATCTGGCCTGCCCTAAACTCACCACGCAGATTAATAACGATTGTCCCCATATAGATGGAACCATATAAAAGGCCCAAGCTCAAAGCTGGGAAGAAAAAATTATGCATGCCGTTTCCCCACACGATCTGGTATTTTATACAAAATTAACAAATTGCGCAATATAGAAAAGCTTAGAAACTAATTGAAACTTTTTCATCCTTATATTAAACTGGGCTAATGAATACAACAGAGGCCATAGACAGCTTTTTATTATTCCAAACGATTGAGCGCAACGCCAGCGAGCTGACTGTGAAGGCATATTCCAAGGATCTGATTGAGCTGATGGAATATGCCGAGCTAGAAAGCGCATCCACAGTGGAACAGATGGATTTCTTCCTGCTACGAGGCTTTGTGGCTTCATTATACGATCGCCAGCTGGCCAAGAGCTCTATTGAGCGCAAGATTGCAAGCGTTCGCTCATTCTTTAGCTATCTCTATAAAAAACGCGTGTTAGAAGAAAATCCTGCGCGTATGCTAAAATTTCCAAAAAAAGAGAAGAAAATCCTAAATGTATTCCCATATGAAGATATAGAACGCTTGTTGGCGGCGCCATGTGATACACAGAAAGATAATGCGGCCGTAGCACGCGATAGGCTAATACTTGAGCTGTTATATGGCACAGGCGTGCGGGTAAGCGAGCTTACGGGGCTAAATCTGCGCGATATAGACATGACTGGCCTCACTTT
>JAITWL010000328.1 GCA_031285285.1 Deferribacteraceae bacterium
AATCCAATGTTCCTTGTCTGTCTTGTTGTATATATAAAGTGTAATATCATAAGTTCCTCCAACATATTTATTTTTTCCTATTCCCTGCAAAAAAGCATAATGCTTACCATCAATCAACCATTCTAATCTAAATAGCCACTCCTCATGTCCGTAACTATGAGTAGATACATAAGAATCACTTTTTTCAATATTTTTAGGCTTTTTGCTAGGATGTTTCCAGTCATCTTCATTCCAACAAAGTCTACAAATCAGTTTTTTGTTAGGCATTATTGTACCCTCCATTGTGTGTATTTCATATCTTTAGCCATTCAGAAATATGTTTTTCAAAAGGTTCAATAATTGTCATAATTTCATTTGCTTTTTTGCGCACCTCTGGTTCTCGAAGCTCATGCCCATAGTAATTGCGTTGAATGTGCCTGAAAGCAAGCATTTCTTTCAAAACACTTTGCATTTCTAAGGGAACAATCCTTTCTTCGACAGCACTTTTAAGTAATTCCATGTGCCAATGGTCATTTTTGCGAACTTTATTAGCACATAACTGCACAAAAATATGCTCAAAACCTGAATATATTGCTGCTATTGTTGCAGCAACTCCTGCTGTCTCAATCTGGCTCCATTCAGGCTTATCAATAAGTGGCAAGATTGCTGTTGCGTCTGTTCTTATCTTAGCTAATTCTTTTGCCACAGCCTCATGATTCATATATAACCACACCTTGCTCATTAATGACAGATACTATTCCTATATCATCAGACATATCTATTAAATCTATACTTTTATTAATATCATCATCAAATAAAATATCAGTATAGAATGCTAGGAAATCCTCTCTATCAATCTCCACGGCTAGATCTATATCACTCGCTTCTTCTTCATCTTTGTGCAAGCAAGAGCCAAACAGGAGCAGTTTTTTGACATTGTACATTTCAGCTTTTTCTTTGAGGATATCTAATGTTTTTTCTTTTAACATACCTGATTATAACACCTTATGTTGCTTTTGACAACATAAGGTAGATTGTTCTGTTCTTTTTTGATTAAAGCTATGGAAACGCTGTCTTTGCTGCATTTAACGTTATTTCGTCATTGCGAGGAGTCTTCGACGTGGCAATCCAGAATTCATGATTATGACGGCCTTTGGCCGACAGCTATCCTGAGGTCTGGATTGTTTCGCAGAGCCTCGCAATGACGAAATGGAAACATTTTTTATTGAGATCTCACTCATCCTCATCTTTTAAAATATCATATTTCGGCTGTTCTATGCGTTTTTTTCGCTTTGGTGAGAAAAAATAGACCCACACTATCACCATTAGCACGCATAGAACGCCACCTGTAACGACCGAAGTCATTGCGCTTGCTCCATATTCACAGCCTCTTCATACTGCTGAGTCTGTGTCCAGCCTGTGAATGTAGGCGTATACGCAAAGACGTAATATGCAGCAAATGCTGTCAAGCCGATTGCCATTATCAACCAGCCTAGAGGCAGATGCTTCGCTGTCTCATGGTTATCAAATTTTGATATATCGTCCCAATCTTTCATGAATACTCCTTCAGATTATTTTATTTCTTCTACACTCCATGACGACTCCCCTCTTCCAGAGGGAGCATAGGAATTACCATTATTCTATTGGTTCTGCACTGCCCATATCTGTTGTCACTTCTTCTGGCGTCTCGACTACATCTTCGTTCAATGTTTTCAAGTATTCCACTATGCTGCCGATCTGCATGCGCGTCATAGTGCTTACAAAATTAGGCATCATTCCTTCAAAGCCACCAGCGATAGTCACAAACACATAGCCTTCGTCCATATCAGTGCCGCCAAGCCCTGTCAGTGGCATCGCCAAGTCGCCCTCTGCATCTATGCCGTGGCAGCCAGAGCATTCGGATACAAATAGCTGGCGGCCACGTACGGCTGCGCCATCTTGGCCTGAGGCAGGGTTGCCATTGGTGTCAAAGTCTTCATAGGTGATTTCCACAAGGCTTAGCCGCTCAACGCCTCTGCCTATTGAGAGCATATAGGCTGCAAGCGCTTGTAGCTCTGTCATCTCAGCTAGTGCGGTCATGTCCTCTGCCGCATATTCAAGTCCTAAGCCTTTCATATGAGTCTCAGTGGCTGAGGCATCCACTAGTCTATCGGCTAGCCAAGTGTATTTTGGCATATTTGATACAGCGGCGAATTTTTGAGGATTCACAAAATGCTGCAAGTGCCATTCTTCTATATATTTGCCGCCAATACGCGATAAATCAGGCCCTGTGCGTCTTGATCCCCAGAGGAATGGGCGCTCATCGGCTGATTCGCCACCCTTGGAATAGTCGCCATAGCGGAGCACTTCCGATTTTAGCGGACGCACAGTCTGCGTGTGGCAATTAACACAGCCTTCACGTAGGTATACATCACGCCCAGCAAATTCTATAGCGGTGTAAGGCGTGCGCTCCTCAATGCGTGGATGCATATCGTCTCTCGCAAGTGGATAGAATGCTGTCACTATTGAGCCTACAAGAATCACGGCTAGCACAAGCACTGAAAATAACAGCGGTCTTGAAAAAATACTATTTTGATTTTCGCTCATTATATCCCCCTCACTCGTGCTTCGGCAAGGTTCTGCCTGCCTGTGCGAATTGTCATCACAATATTATAGATAAATACCAGCATGCCGATAGTGAATATCACACCACCCAGCGTGCGCAACTGCCAATAAGGATAAAGCCTTGCAACTGTTTCCACAAAAGTGTAGGCCAGAGTGCCATCTTCATTTGGCATCTTGAGCATTGCGCCCTGCTGCACACCTGCTATCCACATTGATATGGAATAGATCAGCTGGCCGACAAAAACCAGCCAAAAGTGAGTATTGGCAAGCTTCACGCTATACACATTAGTCTTATATATTTTAGGGAAGACATAATACATGCCTGCGCAGGCTGTGAGCGTCACCCAGCCCATTGTACCCATATGCACGTGGCCTGGAACCCAGTCAGTGTAGTGTATCAGCGAGCTTATTGCGCGAATCGCTTGCGAGGGGCCTTGGATAGTCTGTAAGCCATAGAAGGTGATCGCAGCTAGGAAAAACTTTGTCAAATAATTCGATTGCAGCTTTGACCAATTCTGCTCCACAGTGAAAAAACCATTGATCACTGAGCCCCAAGAAGGGATGATAAGCGTGATCGAGAAGGCGATCGCCACAGTCTGTATCCAATCGGGCAATGGCGTATACACAAGGTGGTGAGCGCCTGTCCAGAGATACATAAATATCAATGCCCAGAATGACACCATTGACAGCCTATGGCTATAGATGGGAAGCCCTGTGGACACTGGCAAAAAGTAGTAGAACATCGCAAGGATAGGCGTGGTTAGCAGGAAGCCAACTATATTATGACCATACCACCATTGCACATTGGCGCTATTGAGCCCTGCAAAGATATGGTAAGACTTGGTCAAAGACACTGGAATAGCAAGGTTATTCACTATATAAAGCACCGCCACGGCTATGATGGTGGCTATCATATACCAAAGCGACACATACATCTGCTTTTCCTGCCGCTTCAAGATGGTGGCAAAAATATTGATGGCAAAAATCACCCAGACCACCACCACGATGATATCCACCCACCACTCAAATTCGGCATATTCAAGCGATTGAGTCATACCAAGAAAAAGCGTGAAGCCTGAGATAGCAACACAGGTATTAAAAAGCCAGAGGTGGAAGCGTGCAAGCCTTGGGAACACAAGCTCTCGCTTGGTGAGGCGAATTAGCATATAATAAAATAAGCCTATGATGGCCCCAATACCAAGCCCATAGGCTGCGATGCTGATATGCACATTGCGTAATCTGCCATAGGCAAAGTATTCATTAAAATTGAGCTCTACAGCCCAGAGCTGCATAGATGCAAGCAAGCCTAAGACAATGGCCACTGCCCCCCAAACTAATGAAGACAGCAAAAA
>JAITWL010000379.1 GCA_031285285.1 Deferribacteraceae bacterium
GCGTGCCACCCATAGCGCTTATCAGCTGCTGAGTGATCGCAAGCCCTAGCCCTGTGCCCACGACTGTCCTATTAGTAGCCAAATCAAGGCGTGAAAAAGCCTCATATAGCCTAGGTAAATCCTCACGCTTTAGACCTATGCCTGTGTCAGATACGCTTATGTGTAGGTTGATGCCGTTCTTTAGCTTCTCTTGGCTTACTTTGAGCTTCACCATGCCTTTTTGTGTATATTTCACAGCGTTGCTTAGCAAATTGGTGACGATCTGCCGCAAATGCACATCGTCTCCGCGAAGGTGCGCAGGCAGGTTTGGATCGATATCTGTCACCATCACCAGCCCTTTCAGCTCCGCTCGAATGCTCAGCATCTTAGTGATATCTTCCATCATTATAGCAGGATTATACACTGAGTCTGTCAGCTCAAGCTTATTCGCACTTATCTTAGAAAAATCAAGTATATCATTGATGATTTGCAGCAGATTCTCAGAAGATTTCACGATGTTGCTTGCATAGCTATGCTGCGATGCTGTGAGCTCGCTTAGGAGCAAAAGCTCCGATAGGCCTTTGATAGCATTCATTGGCGTGCGAATCTCATGGCTCATATTGGCAAGGAAACGGTTCTTCGCATCCACAGCGCTTTCAGCCTGATCTTTCAAGAGCGCAAGCTCGGTGTTATCATTGATAACAAGCATCACGCCTTTTATATCTCCATCAGCCCCTAGCACAGGTGAGATAGAGCTATGCTGATAGCGCACAGTGTTATCTATCATAAGCTTTTCATTATATTGAAAGGTGAGCCCCTTATCTATCACCTGCTGGCAATGATCATATATCTGCTCAAGCCATGCTGAGGGCAAGCGCTTGCTAAATATATCTGTGAGATGAAAACCAGGGCTGCAATTTTTTTCAAGAAAAGCGGCACTAACATTTGTGAATAGCACCAATCGAAGCTGCTCATTAAGCAGCACTATTATATTAGGGCAGTTTTCGAGCAGCATCTTATTATAGATGAATTGCTGCTCTTGCTCGCGCTGGTTATTCTTGCGCAGGCGCTCTGATGTGTCATTCATAAATGACAGCATTCGATTATCACGCACCAGCTGGCGATTCTGCCGTTCGAGATCGGCAATCTTCGTCAGCGCGTTTGTCAATTCTTGATTATCATCAGTGTTGTTAATCAATTCGCTTTTATCGTCCGACATAACCTTCCAGCTATATAGCGCAAATCACTAAAGAAACATTATTAAGCCTATTTTGGACTTTCTGCTCAAGCACCACTGGCCCTATTTCGCCAAAGGCATAAAAATTTGCCCCATCTGGCAGCTCTTTGCTGATAAATTCCTTCTCAGCATTTTTGCCACCTATATGTGCGAAATATCTTGATGCACAAGATATGCAAGAAATGAAGCTATATTTGTACCCATCCACTTCATTCTCTGCAATTTTTTTCTTTATATCGGCCACCGCCGTCTCTGTAGAGCTAATAACATTTTCTTTTGTAAGCATCACTATGCTAACTCGCGATGGCAGAGGTACACTTGCTGTCATATTCACATAGCTTTGATCATCTGATACATTTGAGATGGTTCGCAGCTGGGGATACTCTGGCAGGCCATCAAGCTCCTCAAAGCTCAGTATGCCATACTCCAAGTTTAATCGCCCTTCTGGCGTCATCTCCACACCAAGCTCCTTGGCATAATTGCTGAAAGGCATATTATCCACATCATATAGACGTTCGCCTTCCAGTCGAGTGACAAGAGGAGCATACGCGCTTATCTTTGTGACCCCAGCCCCTTGGGCAAAAAGAGGCTTGATATTGCCGCCTATCAGCAGCAGAGCAAGGCTATTCTGCGTGTAGCGCTTATTGCAGAAGACAGCCGCAACGCTATCCACCATGTCATCTGCGTGCACACCACCAAAAACGGGTATGCCATTTGCAAGCTCGAAAAGCACCTTGCAGCTATCATCAGCAGCATTAGTATTCCTTATGAATGGCATAAAAGGAACAATTAACTTAGGCGTCTCGCCAAGAGCTTTGACACTGTCATCATACAGAGCCTTAATCTTGGTCTTGAGATCACCCTCAGAAAGATCCACAGCTGTCGCACTAAAGCATACATCATCACCGTAAAGTAGCGTAAAAATAGCACTAGTGTCATCCGATAGGAAAGACATGATTGTGCCACCAACTATAGGAATGCTGAGACGCTCGCTAAGTGCCGATATCAGCTTGCTACTATCCACCTCTGTGTCGCAATAAAGTATCCCCACAGCATTGCTGCCAAACTCTGTATTATTACAGAGTTTTATAATTTCGCTACTAATAACATCTACATTAAAATCTTTGCTTATGCATCTTTCTGTCTTCATGACTATATAGTAACAAAAATTCTTAGTAAGTAAAGCTATTTTTTCAATCGTTCGATCAGTTCTTCCATGTCCTTTGGCAATGCAGCGCTGTATTCCACCTTTTCTTCAGTAAATGGATCGATGAAACATAGCTTGTATGCATGCAATGCCTGCCTTGGAAAGTCTATCTTGCCGCCATAGAGCGTATCTCCAGCCAGCGGATGCTTGATATGCTTCATATGCACGCGAATCTGATGTGTACGGCCTGTGAATAGCTGTATATCAGCAAGGAAGGCGTTCTTCAATATCTTTTCCACATGCACCTTGGTTTTAGCTGCACGGCCATCTTCTGAAACGGCCATGCGCTGGCGGTGCTTCTTATCCCTAGCTATAGCAGCCTCTATGATGGTTTCTTTGAAAGTAGGCGTTCCGCCTGCGATAGCCATATAATATTTCTCTATCTGCCTATCCTGAAAGAGCTTTGAAAATATCTCGCGGGCATCTCTATCTTTGGCAATGATTAACAGACCTGATGTGTCTTTATCCAAGCGATGCACTATGCCCGGGCGAAAGCCAGCCTCATTATCCTCTATCTGAAAGGCATGCAGCAGCCCATTCACCAGAGAGTCGTCATAGTGGCCTGGTGCGGGGTGCACAGCTATGCCAGCAGGCTTATTGATGATGGCGTAGCGCTTGCCATTGTAGATTATGTCTAGCGGCATCTCTCGCGGGCTAATATCTGGAATAGGTTCTGGCAGTATGCTAAGCTCGAAAACGTCGCCCAGCTTGACAGTTGCTGCCTTTCGAGCAGGCTTGCCATTCACCAGCACAAGCCCAGCATCAATTAGAGCTGCTATCTGGCTGCGGGATTTGCCCGTCTGCATGGATAAGAAATTATCTGTGCGCGAAGCAGCAATAGTGGCTGTGAGGGTGATTGTTTCCATCCTAATACCTGTCTGTCAGCTCTAGCACCTGCTCGCTATAGTCCTTTATCTTCCCTTGAAAAAGAAAATCCACGCCTGCATGGACAC
>JAITWL010000013.1 GCA_031285285.1 Deferribacteraceae bacterium
AAGGTATCAATCCATCTGTTGATGGAGCAAAACTTATAAGCTATAATGATGATAAAAATTACACATATAAAGGGCGCTTCACAAAAGCTTGGCAAACAAATGCCATTGGCAATAAAGCAAGTCACAAGGCACATGCAATGCTAAAGTATCTTATTGCAACACAGGGCTATAAGTGTGACTCACAGGCTATTGTAGCGTGGGCATTGGATGATGCTAAATCTTTACCTAAAATGTTTGAAGATTCACTTGATTTATATGGACACACTGTTAAAACTAGAAGCGATGAGTTGATTGATGCTCAGGGCAACTTAGAGCAAAACTATGCGAAACAGTTAAGTGCAGCACTTAGAGGAATTGGTAGTGCAGAAAGGCTTAAAGATACCTCAAGATGTGTGGCTGTAATAGCAACAGATGCCGCAACTACAGGCCGAATGAGCATCACTTTCTATCAAGACCTATTAGAAAATGAGTACATTGAAAGAATTATTAATTGGCATGAGACATGTTGTTGGCACTTTAATAGCAAAGGGAAAAACTATATATCGGCCCCAAGTGTAGATAGGATTATTGCAGCAGTGTATGGAGAGCCAAAAGGCGATGGCTATCTTAAAATAAAGAAGCAAGCACGCGAACGAATATTAGGCTTTATGGTAAATGGCAAGCGCTTTGACAGAACATGGCTTCATGCTGCTATAAATAGAGTATCCAACCCTTTTTCATATAACAAACAAGATGGCGGTTGGGATATGTATAAATGGGCTGTAATGGTGAATGTCACCTGCGCCATTGCAAAAAAATATTATTTTGATAGTAAGGAGGAATTTATTTTGGAACTAGACAAAACATGCGATGATCGTAGCTATTTGTATGGTAGATTGTTAAGCTTTGCTGACAAGATTGAAAGCCTTGCTCGCTGGGCACAAAATGGGAAAGATGATACTGACAAGCGTCCTACTAATGCTGTACGGTATATGTCCGCTTTTGCTACAAAGCCTTTTCGAACATGGAAATTGATAATGGATCAATTAAGTCCCTATATTCAAAAGCTAAAAAGCAGAGACTGGTATCAAATGCAAATTGATGAGATTCAATCACTTTTTAAAAATATGGATGAATACACTAGTGATAAGCCTCTAGATGGTAAATATCTGATGGGATATTCATTACAACGCAGAGAGTTCATAAAAAATAATAAGGATAGCGAGGAAACAGAAAATGCTGACTAAAAAAATTGATTTTGCAATAATCATTAGTGTAACAAATGCTAACCCAAATGGAGACCCTTTGAATGGCAATCGTCCACGCATGAATTATGATGGGTATGGTGAAATGACAGATGTGTGCTTGAAGCGCAAAATTAGGAATAGGCTGATAGATAGCGGTGAAGCAATATTGGTGCAGTCAGATGACTATCGCAAAGATGAATATCGCAGCATCAAAGCCCGCTATGATGCTAATGAGGAAATAAAAAAACTCGCCAAGGATAAAGATGGAGAGAAAAAAGCAAAAATAGCATGTGAACAATGGCTTGATGTGAGAGCGTTTGGTCAAGTGCTAGCAGGTGTTGATGACACTAGCGCATCTATTGCTATTCGTGGGCCAGTGAGCTTGCAAAGTGCTTTCAGTGTAGAACCTATTGATATGACTAGCTCACAGATTACTAAAAGTGTAAATCTTACAACAAATCCTAAAGATCCATCTAAAAAATCTGCTGACACAATGGGCATGAAACATCGTGTCGACAAGGGAATATATGTTTCTTATGGCAGCATAAATCGTCAGCTTGCGGAAAAAACGGGATTTTCAGATGCTGATGCAGAAAAATTAAAGCAAGCGATCTTAAAAATGTTCGAAAATGATGAGTCTTCAGCTCGTCCTGCTGGTAGCATGGAAGTATTGAAGCTAATTTGGTGGACACATAGCGATCAGACACTTTCATCAGCCAAGGTGCATCGCAGCCTCACAGTGAATGCGGATGGCACATATACATTGACAGAGCTTGCAGGAATGAATAAGCCAGAGGAACTTGATGGGCAATGATCTTGTGATGCTCTCTGCCATCCAGCATTACACCTTCTGCCCACGGCAGTGTGCTTTGATTCACATCGATCACATCTGGTCAGACAACGCTCTCACAGCTGCTGGCAATATTCTGCATGAGAAGGCCGATTCTGGCGCGCCTGAGAACCGCCCTGGGATACGTATTGAGCGAGGTGTCGCGGTTTCATCAGAGCTGTATGGGCTAGTTGGCAAGCTGGATGTGCTGGAGTATCATAGCGATACAGGCGAGTTAGTGCCTGTGGAATACAAGAAGGGCAAGCCCAAGAAGGACTTATCTGATAAAGTGCAACTTTGTGCTCAGGCGTTATGCTTGGAAGAGATGACAGGCAAAGAGGTTCGCAATGGTGCTTTTTGGTATTGGGGCACGCGCAGGCGTTTAGAAGTTGCTATTGATGGCAAACTTAGGCAGACAACTATCAACACCGCTATAGCCATTAGGAAGCTTTTGGATGAAGGCATAACGCCGCCTGCTCAATATGGAGCAAAATGCAAAAGTTGTTCCTTGCTAGATTTATGCTCTCCTAATATTGCAAGCAGCCGTGTGGATAGCTATGTGCAGTCATTATATGGAGGTAACTTATAAAAAAGCTTTTAAATTGCCTATATATTAGCCGTCAGGGGAGCTATCTTCATAGAGAGCGCGAAACAATCATTGTGGAGCATGAGCGGAAAAAAGTTTTACAAATCCCAATCCATGCACT
>JAITWL010000017.1 GCA_031285285.1 Deferribacteraceae bacterium
ATATGGGCTTTGGCCCAGGCGGCATAGCTCTGATATCTCAGATATCCACAGCCCGCGCCAATTCCTATCGCGCCTGCCAGAATCCTGCACCACACAGGATTATGTTTATTAAAGTGGCATAGTAAGTTCATGATCCCATCCTTAAAGCCCCTAGAAGGGGTTTGGGGTTGTCGGCGCAAGTGCGCCGTGAAGCCAGCAAGGACGCTGGCGGCTGGCGACCACATGGAGGTGGTCGCAAAAGTGGCAAGGATGCCACGCCGCATGGATGCGGCCGCGCGGCACGGATGCTGCGCTTGTGCAATATTGTGCGCCACACGATGTGGCGCCTCTGATAAGGATCAATAATGTGGTTTGATATTTTTAAGACAGGCACGCACATAGCGGCCGATGGCACGGAGCACACATATACGCGGAGCGATCTTGATGCGATTGTGGCGAATTACAATCCTGCTATCCATGAAGCGCCGCTAGTGATAGGCCATCCCAAGGACAATGCCCCAGCTTATGGCTGGGTGAGCAAGCTAAGACGTAGCGGTGACGTATTGCAAGCATTAGCAAAGGATTTGCTGCCCGAGTTTGTCGATATGCTGCGCGAGCGCCGCTTTCCTAAGCGTAGCATCAGCCTTTATCCAGGGCTATCGCTACGGCATGTAGGCTTTCTAGGCGCTATGCCGCCAGCGGTGAAGGGTTTGAGTGATATTGCATTTTCATCAGATGAAAATTGCACAATTATTGAATACATGGAGGCTACTATGGACGAGACCGAAGCGCTAAAAGCGCGAATCGCGGAGCTGGAGGCGCTTGTGGAAGAGCTGCGCACGATGATCCGCAAAAATGAAGAGGCAGCAGCACAGGTAGAGGCGGAAAACTTCTGCGAAAGCCTGATAGCACAAGGTAAGTTATTGCCAGCACACCGCAACAAGGCTATTGGCCTGCTAAAGCATGCGAAGGTAGCTGATTTTACTGAAGGATTAAAAGAGATTCTCTCTACACTGCCAGCACAAGTGGACTTTGGTGAATTCGCCGTGCAGGGTGTTGCTGGTGGCGTAAAAATGCCAGCACGCTACAAGGGCGTGCAGCTAGACGCGGGGCGTAGCGCTGTGTATGCCAAAGCACGTGAGTTTATGGCGGCGGATAGCAGCCTAAGCTTTGAGCAGGCTGTGAATAGAGTGATGGAGTAAGTCCTTCTGTCATTGCGAGGCTCTGCGAAGCAATCCAGGCCTCAGAATTATGGACGACCTACGGTCGACAGCGATTCGGAACGCTGGATTGCCGCGCTTTGCTCGCAATGACGGATAAGCGGAATTTTGACTAATAATTTTAATGGGCGAAACGCCCGATGGAGACAAACAATGCCTAATACCAGATTGAGTGAACAACGTATCGTAGACCCTGTGCTGACCGAGCTTGCGCTTGGCTATTCGAACCTTGCCTATGTGGCTGACAAGCTTTTTCCTGAGATTGAGGTACAGAAAGAGGGTTTCAAGGTGCCAAAATTCAGCAAAGAATCGTTTGCGATTCGCAATACTATCCGCAATATCAATGCAGATAGCAACCGCATCAACACTGACACGCCAGAGACTGTGGATATAGTGCTTGATGAGCACGACCTTGAGGCACCCTACGACTATCGCGAGGAAAACGATGCAAACTATGAGCTGGAGAAGCGCAACACCTTCATAGTGACCGAAGGCGTGATGCTCAAGGTGGAAAAACAAGCTGCTGACATGGCGCTTGATGCTGCAAACTATGCTGCAGATAATAAAATCACCATATCTGGCGCGGATGCCTTTAGCGATCCCAATTCAGACCCGATTGCCGAGATTGAGCAGGGCAAGGAGACTATCCGTCGCAAGACTGGCCGCAGGCCGAATGTGATGGTGATAGGCGCAGCGCTCTATGCTGAGCTAAAGGAGCACCCACAGCTATTGGAGAAGATTAAATACACAGAAAAGGGCATAGTGACTGCTCTTCATATGCAGGAAATCTTTGGCATAGAAACGGTGGTGATTGGCGAGGCTGTGTATACCGAAAGCGGCGTGACTAAAGACGTGTGGGGCAAGCATATCGTGCTGGCCTATAGCAGCAAGCTTGGCAGCATGTATGAGCCGACCTATGGTTACACATTCAAGCGAAAAGGCATGCCACAAGTGGATACATACGTGGAGCTAGGCGGTAAACGCAAGATAGTGCGCTATACCAGCATTAAGAAGGCTGCGCTAATGGGTATGGATGCGGGCTATCTGATATCTGAGGCGTAGCCATGCCTATTTATGCCACTTTTGAAGATATGCTAAGCGAAATCCCTGAGTACAGGCTAGCGGAGTATGTAGATGAAAATATAGCTGAGGATGGGCTCTCTGAGCCTGCCCTCGAGCTGGTTGATAATGCGCTGCTATCAGCCTCGGAGCTGATCACAAGCTATATACAGCTGCGTTATCCACAGCCTAATAGCTCAGAAATGCTTAAAAAGATTTGCACAGCCATAGCGCTAAGCTATCTGGTGGAGCGCAAGCACACTGGCGAGCCTGAGATGTCTGGCTGGGCAAGAGCCTTTCGAGCAGAGCAGCTGAAACTCTTGGAAGCCATACGCGATGGCACGCTCAGCCTAGGCATGAAAGCGAATGACCAAGCCAGCGGCTTTAAGATGCGCGTGGCAGAACGGAAAAGCATGCTGGGCAATGTGTTGAACGAGGGTTAATTACAATTCCGAATTAAAGTTTCCTTAATTCCGTCATTGCGAGGCTCTGCGCGGCAATCTAGACCTCAAGATTATGACGGCCTTTGGCCGACAACTATTCGGAACGCTGGATTGCTTCGCAAAGCCTCGCAATGACAAAGGATAAAGACATCTTTTATGAATAAAAGGGTTAATATGCACATTGAAGACCTAGAAACACAGCTTATCAAGCTGCTGAAAGATAGCGGGCAGTTTAAAAGCGTGAAGCGCTACGCTGGTGAGCTGGAGAGAGACGGCCTCTTGCGCAGCACGGCGGGCAATATCCCTGCGGCGATGGTATTCACAGCAGGGATAGAGGACAGCCTTGGCAAGGAAGATTGCATTGGGATAGATCAGCTGCCAGCAGAGACGCTCACGTTGATGGTGATCCTTATGGTGAGCGCTGATCCTGAACATAGCCGCTTCCACGAGCTGCGGCGGTTGGTACGCAATACGCTAGATGGCTTCGATGCCGAAGGCGAGCTGCCGCTACCGCTGGTTAATGTAAAGACTGACGCATTAGCAATCACAGCAACAGTTTCGGTGTATGCAATGCAGTATAACTGTGAAATTTATAGTTAAAAACAGAGCGAAGCACCTATGCTCCCCTTGGAAAGGGGTTAGGGGGATCGTCGGCGGCCAATGCCGCCGTGAAGCCAGCAAGGACGCTGGCGGCTGGCGACCCCATGGAGGTGGTCGCTCCCGTGGCAAGGATGCCACGCCGCATGGATGCGGCCCGCGGCATGGACCGCCGCGCTTGTGCAATATTGTGCGCCACACGATGTGGCACTTCCATTAAAAATAAATTAGGAGAGTAATTTTATGGCTACAAATCCAATCGTTAGAATGGGAGTATGCAACGTGCGCTATGGCACGCTAGAGTTAGGGCACACTAAAGGCGGCGTGAAGCTGTCGTATAAGGTGGAGTCGGAGGCAGTGGAGACGGATCAGTCGGATGCGCCTGTGGATGTGGTGATCACTAAGCAGCCAGTGGAGGTGACAGTGCCAATGGTGGAAGGCCAGCTTGAGAAGCTCGCAAGCCTTATCCCAGGCAGCACACTTATAGTGGATGAAACAGACCCATCGAAGAAACGCCTAGAGATCAGCGGCGCAGCAGGCGGCAGCCTCGCAGCAGGTGCACAGCCGCTAGTGCTGACGCCTGTTAATGGCAACGAGAACGATATCGTGACGCTCTATCATGCGGCCTGCCTGCCAGAATTCGACCTAAGCTTTGAGAAAGGTACGAATATCCACATCTATAATCTGCGCTTCCAAGCGTTGCGCGGCGCGAATGGCTACGTAGCATTCGGTGATCCATCTGTAATTCAGGGGGCGTAAGATGAGCGTAGTAAATATTGACAATTTTCGTGAGACGATGGAAGTGAAGATTGGCAAGCAGGTATATGAAATAGCGGCATTAACAATGCATGATTATGTGGGCAAGGCTGTGTGCAGCAGAATAGATGTGGAGCATGGCATACGAGGATATCTCATAAGTGTTGTGGAGCTGTTGGTTGAGTACACATCCATTCCAAGAGATGTGCTAGAAGGGCTTACTCGCAGGCAGATAGAGGTATTGCTTTATGTGTTGCGAGGGACTGATCTTGCCACTGTGATTGAGCAAGGTAAAACAAATATAAACTAACATTACGTCTCAAACACTATGCAAATGCGTGTATAAGCAGTTGCGCATTTGCTTAGTTTTTGTTTTAATGATGGCGATTATTTTTGGAGATTTAGGTTATGCGTTTATTATGTGTTTTAGTTATTTGTA
>JAITWL010000041.1 GCA_031285285.1 Deferribacteraceae bacterium
TGGCTTTTTTTATGCCATGTTGCTGCTATTAAGCTATGCTGTTGCTATCCCTTTGGTGCTGTTTTTTGGAAAGCATGTTATAAATTTTGCAAGGCTGATTATTGCCCTGCGATTTTTTCTGGCAGTGTTCATGTTTTTGCCACTACCACAGGGCATAATGCAAGCAAGCTATCTGTTACTGCTATTATGCGATTGTTTGATGATTGTTTTAGAGATGGGTATTTCTGCCAGCCTATTTAGCAAAGAGACAATGATAAAGGCTATCTGCGTGCTAACCGTGGTTCGCATAAGCATCGTTGCTGCTTTATACACTGGCATGCTGCCAATGTCTTTCACAATTTTTAAACTATATATTGTGGCAATCACCATTGGCTTGGCTTATTTTTATTGGAATATCCCAAATGCTTGGCCAAAGTATCTCCACAAAGCAGATGGCCTAGTGCCGCCTCGTAAAATGTTTGCTGCCATTTACTTTCTAATAGCCTTTGGTGCTTGCGCAATGGTGTTTGGTCAAGATATTGCTGCAAGCCTTGGGGATTATCTCATAATATTTATCTCTGGCATGCTTGCATCAACGCTTTGCCTGTATCTATTATGGAAATGCGCTGGGGTTAGCCCATTTAAGTTTTCGGGTATCCTGATAATCTTTGGTGTGTTAGGCTTTATGCTTGCAATACTATCAAGATATATGTCAGCCTTGGCTATGCCTGCTTGCTTTTTGATAGGCATGAGTATGATCACCCTAAAGCTGAATTCTTACTATGCAATGTTTTTGATTGAGCGCTACCCTTCTCGCTTTATTTTGCCAATACTCTGGCTTGTGGCGGTAATAGTGCGCTGGTCATATATACTGCTTTTTAGTTTTTTTGCAGATGGCACGCAACCTTTGCATGGAATATATCTGTTGATCACTATCATGGTCGCTATGCTTTATCTGCTCATTGCGCCATATATGGCACATTCTTTTAATAAAAAACCCGAAAATGCTTTTATGCCTGCTTCTTTGCCCAATGATAAGGCTGCACTACCCACTGAACATGCCTTTGCAAAGCTTTCGGGGCAAGAGCTACGCCTTGCTGAGCTGATTATGCAGGGCTATACACATCCAGAAATAATGAAAATTTTGAATATCACAGATAACACAGTGAGAGGCTATCGCAAGACGCTCTATTCTAAGCTACAGATACATTCCAAGCGGGAGCTTTTTGAGCTGGCGGAGAAGAATCAAGTGTGAGGGTGGACGATCTCTGCAAACATTGTTTCAAATGGCGCATAATCGCCCTTCCATGAGGCTGCACTCGCCTCGATCATTTCCTTCTGGCTTATATTGCTGAAATCTAGCCAGTAGCCTGCTTGCTCGGCTAGCTCTGCGATAAATATCCGCTGCGTACGGCCATTCCCTTCTCTAAATGGGTGAAGGGCATTGATTTCACCAAAGTAATAGGCCAGCTTTTTGCTGAATGCATCAATATCAAGCCCACGCAGATATTGATCGTTAGCAAGCCTTGTAAATATCTTATCTGCCTCGCTTACAATAAAGCGGCAGTCGCAAAAGCCATTGCCTTTGAAGATATTTACATCACGAAGCTCGCCCGCCCAGAAATAGACATCTTGAAATAGATATTGGTGAATGCATTGAAGATGCTTGAGATCAAAACTGGGCTTGATTGGCTCATCTTTCAACTCCAGCGCCCTTGCATCTGATAGGGTATGTTCATAAATGTTTAGGCGCTCAGCATCTGTTATGCCAAGCTTATTGATCAACACGCCAGAAGGCATAGTGTATTTGCTGTCTTGAGCCATGCTCAGACCACCATTGCCTCAGCCTGCCTCTCGGCCATTATAGCGCGTGTCCTATTGCCCAGCTCTTTTGCACTGATATAGCCATTGATATAATCTTGATAAAGCTGCTCTATCTCCGAATCTTCATATACAAAGCCTTCGAGCCTGCTATTGTTGAATACAAAATCAACTGCTTTTTTACGCTGATCTCTTCCAGACGATGCGGAATTCGCAAGATTAGCGAAACCCACAAGATTGGTATTTGACATCCATACACCTCATGCTCAAATATAGCATAGAATAGCGTAAATTGCAAGCAAATTGCGAACTCGGGCCAATTGCGTTGATTCCGTCATTGCGAGCGCAGCGCGGCAATCCAGACCTCAGGATTGTGACAGCCTTTGGCTGACAGCTATTCGGAACGCTGGATTGGCAACGCATGAGCCTCGCAATGACGTTTGTCTGTAGTTCTTAATCAACTATTTGTCCACTCCCGCGAACTCCAAGAGAAGCGTTTATCAAAAATTTTGGGTACTATGAGTAAGAAAAAAGCTCGCATTTAGATCAAATTAGGGTTAAATTAGAAGTAGGATAGTTGTATGAGAAAAACTGTTTATTTATTTTGCTTTTTAACATTCGCGCTCTCTGCCTATGCAGGAGAGTATCTTGTGCCCATAGATGGCAAGATGGCCACAGTGAGCCGCTTTGGCGGTGATGAGCGAATCTGTGTCGCCGACCAGTGCTATATGGTGGTGGATGAATCAAAACTTGATTGGTATACCTCAACCCAGATGGCTAGCAGCGAGCCTGAGCCAGTGCTTTATTATGAGCTGTTTGCTGCACCTACCTCTGACCAACAATGGGGGCCGAATCTTGAAGGCTGGGATGATGCAAAAAACAACGTTATAGATCTCTATGCCACAAGCAGAAAGCCCATAGCGGCCATTATAGATACTGGTATGGAATATCCACATAGTGGAATCGCAAACACTGTTCTACATACAACGCCTAACGGCAAACATGGTTATATTGTTGATGATAATGGAGAAATATATGACATGTCTTGGCATGGCACACATGTAGCAGGTATTATTGGTGGTACGTATGATGGTAGTACTGGGGTAAAGGGCACAGGCTTTGGCAAAGTGAAGGTGTTACCATTCATGGTGGCATCTGAGCCTGGATCGCTGCCACTTACATATATTCTAATAGCTATTGATAAAATAATTAAACTAAAACAGCAAGGCAATGACATAGTAGCTGTGAACATGAGCTACGGGCAGAAACAATATTCCCGAATTGAGCATGATGCCATGCGTGCGCTAAAAGATGCAGGCATAATAGCTGTAGTAGCAGCAGGCAATGATAGCGCCAACTTGAGCACCTATAATACCTATCCTGCAAATTACAATGTGGAAAATATAATCACTGTCACAGCTCTTGATCCTAGCCGCAAAGTGGCTAGCTATGCTAACTATGGCGGCACAACTAGCATAGCCGCACCAGGGAGTGCGATAAGCACAGTTCCTCCATATAGCGAGCTTGACCATGATGGTGATGGCTATGGCATTTCTCATGGCACATCTATGGCTACCCCATTCATAACAGGCGCTATCAGCGCAGCTTTCGCTCTCAATAATACACTCACACCGCAGCAGGCTATGCACCTGCTATATAATTCAGCCAGAAATAATGTCAATCTAAGCGGCAAGGTGATAAACAACCGCGAAATTGACCTATATGGTTTCATGCGAGCTGTGCAAACCTGCAAAACTAGCCCAAGCTGCAACTACAATAGCTATCCACCGCGGCCAATTATGTCTGAGCCTTCGAGCAGCAGTGGCAGCGGTAGCGGCGGAAGGGGCGGAGCGCTTGGCAGAGTGGGCGGCTGCGCAATCAATCCCGCAGCAAGCTTCAATATCACAGCACTAGTGCTAGCCTGTGGACTTTTTATAATTAGGCGGCGAATGGGTTGAACTAATTCCACTTCCTAATAAAATATGCCTTTATCCTTCGTCATTGCGAGCTCTGCGAAGCAATCTAGGATTCAGGATTATGATGGCCTCTGGCCAACAATTATTAGGAACGCTGGATTGGCAACGCATGAGCCTCGCAATAGACTTGTCATAAAACGAAAAAGTTGCGTCATTGCGGGCTCGACCCGCAATCTAGGATTAATCCAATGGGGAATACGCCTCAACTGGATTTATTCTGGCTCAAGGCCGCAATGACGTGTGCTGTCACCCCC
>JAITWL010000060.1 GCA_031285285.1 Deferribacteraceae bacterium
AGAATCCTGAACGCTGGATTGCTTCGCAGGAGTCTCGCAATGACAAAGGATGAAGACATATTTTAGAATCCCCATTGGACTGATGTGGGCAGCGGTCACCCCTACGAAGATTTGATTTGTGACAATGACGTGATGGGGCACAATAAGGAGTATCATTAGATGAATCTAGTCGTTGGCGCTGGCTTATCAGGCGCGACCATTGCTAATCGCATTGCCGAAGAGCTGCACGAGAATGTGTTGCTCATCGACAGCCGCGATCATATCGGCGGCAACGCCTATGATTATGAGCTTGCTGGCATATGTGTGCATAAATACGGCGCGCATATTTTCAATACAGGCTCACAAGAGGTCTGGGATTATCTTAGCCGCTTTACCAAGTGGTATCCCTACATGCACAAGGTGATTGGCTGTATTGATGGCATGCTATTGCCTATTCCATTCAATTTGAATTCCATCGCGGCGGCCTTCCCTGCTGAAATGGCTGCACGGCTGACGGATAAGCTCATTGCGCAATTTGGCTATAATACGAAAGTGCCTATACTGGAGCTGCGAGAGGGTGGCGATGCTGATTTGCAATTTCTGGCCAATTATGTATATGAGAAAGTTTTCCTCAGCTACACGCTCAAGCAATGGGGGCTGACGCCGCAGGAGCTTGATCCAGCTGTCACAGGCCGAGTGCCAGTGTATATTAGCAGGGATGATAGATACTTTCAGGCGTGTTATCAGGGTATTCCAGCCGCTGGCTACAGCAAGATGATAGAAAAGATGCTGGATAATCCACTCATAGAGCTGAAACTAGGCACTGCTTTTGATCATAGCTTCTCATATGAGCGTCTCTTCTTCACTGGTGCGATAGATTCATTCTTCAATTATCGCTTTGGTGAGCTGCCATACAGAAGCATAAGGCTCGACCTTGTAGAATATGATAAAGAGTACTTCCAGCCCAATTCAGTGGTCAATTACCCTTGTAATTATGACTTTACGAGGATTGTTGAGCATAAATACTTTCTCGATCAAAGGACAGCTGGCACAGTGGTTTCCTATGAATATTCCGAAGCCTTTGCCCGTGGCAAAAATGAGCGCTACTATCCGATCATCAAGCGCGAAAACCAAGAATTATATGATAAATACGCGGACGAGGCCAAGAAGCTGCCCAATGTGCATTTCTTAGGCCGCTTGGGCGATTATAAGTATTATAATATGGATCAGGCCGTGCTGCGAGCGCTGGAGCTGATGAAGAGCATAAAATGAATGAGATACTGATCATACTGGTGCTGATTGTGATCTGTTTGGGCATTTGTGTGATCATAGCACCAAGGGGCGAGTACCGTTGGCTGCGCATCATTGCTGCTGCCGTATTAATGTGCCTCGCCACAGGTTTTGGCTACTTCGTATTGTTGCTAGTAGGCGTCCTCAGTGGCAGCGATTTCTTTATAGCTTTTGTTGCTATAGTCACAGTTGTCATCTTTTTCCTTATACCATTATCAGTGCTTGGGCGCTTGCGCAAGAGGCGCTTCATAATAAGCTGGGCTTCATTTATTGGAATATCAGTGCTTACAATAGCAGGCGCAATGGCGTATCAATACTATGATGATAGCTTTGAGATTATCTATGAAGATTCATTTTCTAGCTACGATAATTTAGCCAAACTAGATGAGCCTGCGAGCTTTCAGATAGAGGGCACACTGTCTATGGATGGGGCAACAGCGCTCTATCCACTGTATGCAGCCTTTGCACAGGCAGTGTATCAGAATGACCCTGCATGGAAAGGAGCTGTCGTTAGCTTCACGACACCCATAGCTTATGAGCGTCTTATCAATGGCGAAGTTGATATGATCTTTGTCGCAGCCCCTTCTGAAAAACAGAAAGCAGCTGCCTTGGGGCAAGGCATAGAGCTTGAATTCACTCCCATAGGCAAGGAAGCCTTTGTATTCTTTGTGAACACAAACAATCCGCTTGATGGGCTAAGCACAGAGCAGATTAAAGATATCTATAGCGGCGAAATCACTAACTGGCGCGAGCTTGGCGGTAGCAATAAAGCTATCCTCGCTTTTCAGCGGGATGAAGGCTCAGGCAGTCAATCGGCCTTTCTGCGCTTCATGGCTGATCGCGAGCCGCTGCCAGCACCCACTAAGAAAGTGCATGATGAGATGGCTGGCATGGTTGAATCGGTGGCGGATTACAAGAATTATCCTGCTGCAATTGGCTATTCATTCCGCTATTTCCTGCAAGAGATGGTTGCCAACGACCGCATCAAGCTGCTGGCGCTGGATGGCGTCTATCCATCAGCGGAAAATATGCGCAATGGAAGTTATCCGAGCGGCAACTTTTATGCAGTGGTAGATAAAAATAACCCCAACCCTAATATCCAACCAATGCTTGAGTGGATTTTATCAGAGCAGGGGCAAGCGATACTTGAAAAAACTGGCTATGTCGCGATTCCATCATCAATTGCGAGCGATGCCAGCAATTAATCTAGTTATTTGAAACATCACCCCGCCTACACGATTTCATTGCACAGTCACATTTGTAAATTTTATGAGCTTGTCATTGCCATATGTATTATCTTCTGCCACAGAAAAAGTAGTATCTTTAAATGGTGGATATCTAAATTCAATGCCAATAGGGTCTTTAACACCATCATCTACATGATCTTTGCTTCTAATATCATCTCTGCTTTGCGCAGTATAAGCGCCCGATGGTGCTGTGATGGTAAAATTTTGTATATCTCGCACATTTTTAGTATATGGCTCATAAGAGGGCTCATTGTAGACATTGTCATCAATAAGCCCATCCTGCTTGGTTTCCATAAAGTAAATGATGGTGGCATCTTCTCGATAGCGTATTTCTGTCATCTTTAGCTGCAGGCCATTATCTTCCATGATGTCCATTGCAAATATTTGAGCTGTTTTATTGAGCGCCCTTTCTGGTGCTTCATGCAGATGTCTACCAACAGCAGGGATGATAGTGCCGCCACCAAAGAATATGACAAGGCCAATTATTGCTATTAAGAAGCCACTTTTTAGGAAGGGTGGTTTTTGCTCAAGCATTGCATAAAATGTTGCATATTTGACAGTGAGCCATACAAATTTTGCCAACACTAGAAACATGCCTACGAGAAGTGCAAGCCCCCAATAAGAAGCCATAATTGGAAAGTTGCTATTTGTGGTGGTTTTTCTGCTGCCATCAGCATATGTGGTTTCAGTTTCCCATTCATAAGTTTTCCAAAAATATAGACCCTTTAGGCTTCCTGTGCGGATTGGACGAGATGCAACCAAGATTGATGCAATAAAAATAAGCACGCTCGTCCATGTGCCAAAGAATCTGCCCATAACAAGAAATAACAAAAACCAACCAGCACCACCCCAAATAACAACATTAATCAAATCGGCACGGATCTTCTCTGTCAATTCATATTTTTCATTTTCAGTCATTCCAAAAACTCCTTGTCACAAAACAGTTCAGGCTTGTCACGAAACAAAGTAGGGGTGCCCGCAGGGCGGGGTAGTGGTTCCGTAGCCTTAAACCATCGCTATGATTATGCGTGCAAGCATTACAATATAAATTAGTAGCCATAATTAATGCGATAAGTTGTAATCTCACATGCAAGCTCTGCGAAGCAATCCAGTTCCTAATGATTGTCGGTGAGGGCATCATAATCCTGAATCCTAGATTGCTTCGCAGAGCCTCGCAATGACGAAGGATAAAGGTATTTTATTAGGAATTACTCAGCAACTTCGGGCGCTAGCTCGATCATTTCAACAAATTCTGCCTCATTCAACCACATCTGATTTTGATCCATATTCGGATAGAAAGCACTAAATCGCCCTCTGATAGTGATGCGATCGCCCACTTTCAGCGCTTTAAATTCAGCATCGCTGCCGCTAGCAAGGATATAGTTGTCATCAAGCAAAACGCCATCCTATTAAAAAGTAGACTCATTCTATTCTGTTTTTCTGAAAAATCAAGCAAAAAAGCTAATTATAAACTTTGACACAGGTTATGTTATGGGAATTTAAATATTCCACTAGCGCGAAAAAAGGTGTATGGTAACAGCGTAAAGGAGATAATTACATGTTAGCACGCTTAATAACTATTGCAGAAGCTTCTGCTGCACGGATGGCGGATTTTTTCAAGGCTGAGAAGGAAGTCTCTTATAAGGGCGAGATAGATTTGGTCACTCAATACGATGTGGCTATAGAGAAGGAGCTGATAGCTGCCTTGACTGCTGCATTCCCTGATTTCCGCGTGATTGGTGAAGAAAGCTCCGATAAAGAGATCGGCTTGCAGCCTGGGAAGGTTATCTATGTTGATCCAATTGATGGCACGACAAATTTTGTCCACCGCTTCCCGTTCACCTGCATATCGATTGGCGTTTATATCGACCGTGAGCCTTATTGCGGCGTGGTTTGCGCGCCTATACTTGGGGAGACTTTCTCTGCAATGAAAGGACAGGGTGCATTCCTGAATGGCAAGCGTATAAAGGTATCAAACACAGATAAAGCTATCAGATCGCTTGTGGCTACTGGCTTTCCATATGATCGAGCAGTCAGACAGGCTGTGATGCCTACATTTGCAAAAATAATCGATTGTGCGCAAGGCGTAAGGCGCGCAGGCAGTGCAGCACTTGATCTCTGCTATGTGGCTAATGGCGTATTTGATCTGTATTACGAATCATCTCTGAGGCCATGGGATATGAGCGCGGGGATCATCATCGTGCAAGAGGCAGGCGGCATAGTGACTGACACTCGAGGCAAAGCACACGATCTCTCCACACGCTTTCTTGTAGCCTCTAATGGGCTTGTGCATGATGAATTTCTTGCTATTTTAAGCGCTGTGGACAAGATTTAACGCTTCTAGGGTGCAAGAATGAAAAATTATATAACAAAAAAGGCTATCATCGTGCTCTCTGGCGGACTAGATAGCTGTGTAACTACCGCTATAGCGCGTGCAGAAGGTTATGAGCTTGCTTTGCTCCATCTAAATTATGGACAACGCACCGAAGCTCGCGAGCTGCAAGCCTTTAATGATATAGCTGATTTTTATGACATCGGCCATCGTCTAGTGACGGATATTAGCTATCTGGCAGCTATCGGCGGCTCTTCGCTGACTGATAAGTCGATGGCTGTGGAAGAGGCTGAAATAGATCAGGCAAGGCAGGCCGTGCCCTCAACCTATGTCCCTTTTCGTAATGGTAATATTTTGAGCATAGCTGTGAGCTGGGCAGAGGTGATCCACGCCACAGATATATTCATAGGCGCTGTGGAGGAGGATTCTAGCGGCTATCCTGATTGTCGAGAAATTTTCTATGATAAATTCAATGCGCTCTTGGCCTGTGGCTTGCCAGAAGGCGTGCGCATACAAGTAGGCGCGCCATTAATCCATCTTTCCAAAGCACAGATCGTGCAACGCGGCATAGAGCTTGGCGCTCCGCTGCATTTAACGTGGTCATGCTATCAGGGTGAGGCTGCCGCCTGCGGCATCTGCGAAAGCTGCCGCCTGCGACTGAGAGGCTTTGAGCAAGCAGGGGTGAAGGATCCGATAAAGTACTTAATCAGATAAGAATCCAACAAGCATTACACTTATAAAACAAGTGCCTCCGCCACGGCCTTGCTCCGCAGCACGCAATCGGCCACGCTTATCCCGCTTGTTGTGTTCCCGCCGATATATAGCCCGCCTAATGCTGTTGCGCGAGCCTCTATGGTGCTCACTATTGCTTCATGGCCTAGATAATATTGAGGTATCGCATGTTCTGTGCGGAATGTTAGGCAGGTTTCTGGCTCTGCTTTTAGCTGGAGCACGGATTTAGCTGCTTCATAGGCACGACGTGTCAATGTGGCATCATCTTCTTTGATCAGCTCTCGGTTTGTGCCTCTATCGCCCACTGTGATCGAGGTCACCAGCGCTTTTCCCTCAGGTGCACGGCCATGATATAGCGCTGACGAGAATAGCGTGCCTAGGGTGCTGCTATTCTCCGCTGGAGCTACTAGATAGCCGAAGCCGTCTAGTGGATGGCCTACAGCAGACTTATCAAAGCCCATGCCGCATATAAATATTGGTGCAAATTGCACTTGGGCAAAGGCTTTTGACAGTTCATCATCTAATGAGGCAAATAATGACGCGGAATCATGCGCATTGCAGCAAGATATCACTTTATCAGCGTGAAATTCGCCATCTTTTGTGTGCAATATATATTGTTCGCCTGATTTTTCAAGCTTTGACACTGGGCAATTATAGCGAAAGCTCACACCATCGCATTTTTCAGCTAGTGCGCTCACCAAGCCTTGCATACCTGTAGCCGAGCTAATTAGGCGCGATGGTTCTCTACGCTTGCGTGGCTCGCCGCTTTTCTCCCTCTCTGCTTTCAGTGCCTTCATGCGGCCTATCATTCCTTTGAATAGGCCACCATAATCCTTTTCTAGCTTATACATCCACGGGAAGGCTGATTTTAGGCTAAGTTTCTTGGCATCACCTGCATATATTCCGCCAATTAGAGTGGAGATCAGATTATCCGCCATGCCTTTGCCAAGGCGACGCTTCGCAAAGTCATAGACGCTTTCATCAGCTGTAGCAGTATTTGCATGTATGAATGGTTCTTTCAGCACACGGAGCTTGCTTCCAAAGGGTAATAAAGGTGTGGTCAATGCAGCTATAGGGCCAGCTGGGGCAAGATTTAGCTTTCCATGCAGCTGTATATAGCGACGGTGCGTAAGCTCAGAGCTGCGTTCTAGCATATCGCCAAGCCCAGCAGCTGCAAATAGCTCTGTAAAATGTGATTTGCTTGTCAACACGCCATTTGGCCCTGATTCCACTAAATAGCCATCTTGAGATACTGAGCGAATGCAGCCCCCTGCAACATCAGCCGCCTCGAAGACAGTGATATTGATATCCTTGCCACTTTTGCGGTATTCATTTAGGTAGAATGCAAGCGAAACGCCACTTATTCCTGCACCGATAATCGCAATGTTCATAGATTCTCCCTGTTACTGCCTATCAATTTGCCTTTGCAATGATCTAATATCGCCATTGTCAGGATATAGGCGGCGCAGCTCAGCTAGATATGCATTGGCTATGTCCTTGCGACCTCCTAGCTCCAATATAGATTCCACAAGCAGCACATAGGCATCTTCCTCTGTTGGCGCACTGGGATAAGTATTCACAAGGTGGATAAGGCGCTTCATGGCGGGTTCGTACTCACTGATGCGTATATAATACTTAGCCACGCGATATTCATGATCGGATAGCCTATTGGTCATCAATCTTCTGT
>JAITWL010000202.1 GCA_031285285.1 Deferribacteraceae bacterium
TAATTTTTGCAAATAAACCTGATTTAACGCCAACTAAAATTCTAAAACAAATGGAAACAGCTCTACGTAAAAAGTTAGGAGACACCATAGGCGTGCATAGTGGGAATCTTGCTGTTACAATAAAGTACAAAGATGGACCTGAGATACAAATAATACCATGCATAAAAACCAATAATGGCATACGAATTCCTAATTTTGAAAATAACACTTGGAGTTCGGCAGATCCATCTAAGTTTGCTAACACATTAACAAAAAGTAATGAAAAGTGTAACGGCAAACTCATACCAACAATTAAGCTTGCAAAAGCTATAAACGCTACATTACCAGAAAAATTGCAACTTACAGGGTATCATATAGAGACACTAGCAGTTACTGCATTTCAAGGATATACTGAAACAAAAACTACCTCTTCAATGCTACCTCATTTTTTTAAAAAAGCAAGTGAATTAGTTTTAAAACCAATAACAGACAAAACAGGGCAATCTACACATGTTGATGAATATTTGGGCAAAGCAAATAGTACAGAACGAAAAATGGTAAGCCATACGCTAGACAGGCTATATCGGCGTATGTTTAACGCAAGTGCTGCGAATTCTAAGGACAGGTGGAAGGAATTATTTGGCGAATAGTTTTTTAAACAATATGTTCTTTAAACATTTGCTGCCTTTCCAGATAACGCCATAAAATAAGATCAACAACACGAACAGGATCGCCACTATGACAGGATATTTCTTTGCAAAGGGTATTGACGTTATCATATCCAAAATATTTGGTAAGCCTTGTTAGATGCCGATCAGGTTTAGCTATGTCGAATCCTAGATTTTTTGCTAAGTGGTATGAGGTTATTTTTCCAATAAAAGGCAGTTGCTGTAATGTCTCAAGAGTATTTTCATTAAGTTTCTTCTTATAGTTGGCAAAACCGTGATTAGAAATAATATCCGCTACCTCTGCAACAGCGCAGTGTTTGCGACTATTCTTAAATACGCACATAGCTGATGAGATACACATTATCTTTTTCTTAGCAATGGTTTCGGCAGATTCCCAGTCACAGAAGCACAATGATATTAAATTAAAGTGCTGGCGTACAGTCTCTTCACGAAAGCCAGAACAATAAATAACCCATGCTGCCTCTTGTAAGAATGTTTGCTCATTAATATGGTCAGGAGATTGTTCTGTTTGCCACACAATCTCATTTTCATAGCCTAAATCAATAACTTTTTGTTTTGCACGCTTGTAAAATTCGTATGTATTATTCATCTTTCTTGCTCATATTATCGGCGTACCACAGCTTTAACTTAAATAGCAAAATGCATGTGGCTGGATGATTGCTTAAATGACGACTCACCGCAACTTTTATCAAATGTTTCCGTTTTAGTGGTAAAAAATACTTTTCAGGGATAGATATTAGCGAATCTGTAAGCAAATTATACCGTAGAATAGCTTCTTCAGCAATGTTATCATCAGAATTTTTTCTGTACTCTTTTTTAAATGAACTTAACAATGTGGATGCTTGTTGGTGTGATTGCGCCTTTCCTCGCCAGTCAACAATTATGTGAAACACAGAAAGCCCACACACCAAAAACGATAGTATTCCAATCCAAATGTTTGGTGGAAAAATTGATGGGTAAATCTTGAAAGCAATTTCTGGCTGGATAAAGGCCATCATTACCAACCAAATCGAGACTATAATACAAGAAACTTCAACCATTACATTTCTATATTTATATTTTTGACACAGAAAAGCATGCATAGAGCATAATTGATCTGCAATTCTGACAACTTTTTGTAGCTCTTCTTTTGGAGTATTATTCATTATTTCACCTCTGACTTTTATCTGAAAAGACAAAAGATAACCTAAATTAGCATATAAATATAAAATATGTCGAACACAAGGAAGCAATAGAACTCATCAGGGATGCAAATATACGAGTATACAAAAATACTTAAAATTAATCTTGTCTGGATTGAGACTATTTTTTACGATCCCTCGTTGGTCTCGCTTGCATCCGCATTTAGCAACTTTTTCATATCATCCAAGTCTGGCAAGGCTTTTCGCCATTCTTCTGGCATTTCATTACGTGTACGATAAGTGGCGACGCCCATTGGTTTGGAATAATCGCGCACGGCAAATTCAACTGTATTGCGGCTTGCTTCCTTGCAGAGAATAATGCCTATCGATGGAGCTTCGTCAGGCTGGCGGACGTATTCGTCCAATGCGGATAGGTAGAAGAACAATTGCCCTAATTGCGATGGTTTAAAATCCCCACGCTTCAGCTCGACAGCGACAAGACAGCGCAATTCACGATTAAAAAACAAAAGGTCTATGAAATATTCCTTTTCATCTACCACGACACGATACTGATTGCCTATAAAACAGAATTTATTGCCAAAGGATAATATGAACTGTTTGATATTTGCTACTATACTTTGCTCAAAAACCCGCTCATCAGGGTCGATTTCATCCTCTATATTAATAAAATCAAGGAAATATTCATCTTTGAAAGATCGAATAGCACGATTCGCCTGTTCTGATTCTGGCAAGGTCTGCAAAAAATTATTAGGCATTAAGCCTGTTTTATTGTATAAATCGCCGCGTAGGTATGATTTTAGCGTATCTACTGTCCAAAATTCAGCGGCACAGCGAGAAATATAAAACAATCTGCCTTCAAGCGATTTTTCTTTTGCCAAGATTTCAGAATGGTGAGAAAAGCCGACACTAAAAAACGCATTAATAGAAAAGTTGTTAGAGAAATTAGCAATATCATGTGCTAATAAGCCTAGATTAATGGCATTTTCTAAATCGCCAGTTGACAACTGGCGATCTTCGCTTGCGCTTAAATCCAATGGCAATGGTCGATTTAGGAAAATAGGCTGCCATACCTCGTAGAATGAGCGCATTTTTTTGAGAGAAGATTCGCTAAAACCGCGCAATCCTGGCAATTCGCGCTGTAAAGAATCCGATAATAACGCAATAGCACCTTGCCCCCAATTGCTGCGTGAATTATCTGCAACATACTTGCCCACAGCATAATACAGGGATAGCAACTCCTTATTAACCAGCTTTGCGGCCTGATAGCGTGAACGTACAATCGCATCTTTTATAACAGCTACATTGAAACTACCATCCATTAATTCGCCACCTCGTCATCTTAGGCAATTATAGCTTGATATTGCATCTTTTGTCAAAACCATAAATTATAAACCAAGCACCTTCCTCTGCAACTCAATATACAGCTTCCACGCTTTCATCAAGTTTGCCAGGCGTAGCTTTAAAAGCTCATAGTCTTCATCCGAAAGCATATGGCTACCAAATCCAAGTTCACGTTGAAGCCGCATATTGTGCAAAGCCAATGCAAAGTGAAAGGCGTCATGCGGAACGCCTCGTTTATTCCCATGTTTCATAATCACACAAACTGGAATACAGTATTTTAGGTACATTTTGGGTTCTTCTGTGATGATGTCCAAAATATCTAGCGCATTGCGATAGGCATTTATCGCATCAGTAAACATTTTCTTTAGGTCGGCATGGGTATACTCGCTTTCACACTCCATGTACACAAGCTCAGCCACCATAATGCTTTGCAGATCAGCCGATGACGCAAACACATCATAGACGTTCTTTGCTGCCACCTGGAAAAGCGCTTTGGCTTCGGCTGTCATTATAAACCTAGTGCGCTGAACCACTATAGCACTTTCAATAAATGTTTTTCTTTCGCTATCAGTCATTTTTTTGTTCCTCCATTTAAAACTATTGTATACATTTTACGCTATAAGCGTATTTTTAAACTATAGATTATTTATACGCTGAGAGCAATAGTTTATTATAGTGCAAGGTGAAGATTATGGATAAAGAGCTTGTAGGAAAGCGAGTGCGTCGCCATCGCGAAAGTTTGTCCCTCACACGTGATCAATTTGCAGAGCGGATAGAGATTTCCCCACAGTTTTTGGCAGAGATAGAGAATGGCAAAAAAGGCATGTCAGCCGAGACACTCTACAAGATTTGCAAAAATACTAACGCTTCGGCAGATTACCTGCTACTTGGGCAACAATCGCAGGGTGAAACAGCGATACCTATACCGCCACAATATTCGGGCATAGTTGATGATATTTTGCAAGCATTGCAACAGATAATTAAAAAAGCTGAAAATAATGAAGGTGAAGGTGAGAAATAGGTGAGAAAATTAAAATAATAAATCGACAGAACATATTGATAATCAATATTAATTTAATCCAATCAAGCAGGCTTCCCAAGCTGTAGGTAGCGGGTTCGAGCCCCGTCGCCCGCTTCAATAGAACCCACAAGTGATTGTGGGTTTTTTCTTTGTCTGGCAAGGCTTTTGGGCTTTTGCAATGCTCATATATAACACCATAATGTGCCAAATTAAATCATTAATATTGACTAAATAACAGTCATATTGTACAAAATGCCATATATTGAGTTTCTTCTCTCTAGATATTTCTGCAACTATGGCTTTCACTTCATTTATAATCCTTGTTGATAGCTCAGTATTCTTTTTCTGCACCTCTGCTGCAAAGGCGCGAGCGACATTATCAAAATTAGTGGATTTCGCTTGAAAATCACCAGCGATCTTGGCCTTCTCTGCCTCTTTCATCTTGATTCGCGAGCTTTGAAATCGTTTTGTATTGCAACAAGCTCATTGCGCAATACTTGTTGACATAATCTGAATTTTGTTAGAGTTTAGTGTGCTGCTGCCGCCAGTAGTCAATGTCGAGCCGACAGCCGTTGTCTTCGTATGCTCTGTCATGTCGCGCGTCTTCGTGCCTACATCCATCGAGGCTTCGATTCCGTCCGTGCTTATGCTGATGTCGATATCAAAATCGCTCAGCATATTTGTTTCTTTTCTCTCTTCAAAGTGTGTCTCAGATACATAGTCCGCCAGCACATTCAAGCTGCCGCCTGTGCCAGTCTCTTCTAGACTGCCATCTTCATTAAGCTTGTAGCCTGTATAGATATCTGCATCGCCGCCCACTGCGAGATTTGAGCCGACTAGATTTGTGTTATTGCCTGTGACTATCGTTAGGCCTTCGTTGATTGTGACATTCGAGCCTGCTAGCTCCTCAACATTATCAATTTTTGCGTATTGCTCGCTCTTTAGCCCGCCCCATGATTCTTGCTTATCATAGTAAGTATACTCGTAATCTTTGGTCGCCAGCACATTCATATTGCCACCAACGTCGAATAGAGCGTTGCCGCCTACATTCACCTCTGCACCGCGGAATGTCGCGTCTTCTTCCGTTTTCAAGAGGAAGCTGCCGCCTGCGTTTACGCTGGAGTCTTGGTTTTTGAGTGATGATGGAACACAATGTTTAATTATATGTTTCATAGTATTTTCTTTATAGTCATACTTTTTAATTTTTTCTGCTTTTGTCAGTATTTCCTGAATGAATAGTAATTTCAATCACAGTATCATCAGTAAGTTTGTGCACACTTAATTCTCTATCTCTAAACCAATATCCCAACTCATATTCAATATCATTAGGCAAAACCACCACAAGCTCATTATTAGTGTTCAGATAGATGTCATTTATATTAACAGCCTCCATAATGTCAGTTGGTTCATGACATAGTGGTTTATTGGGGTTTACATCAAAAGAAGCACATAGCACAACTCTATATAAATCTTTCCCATATTGTGTTAGCTTGTACACATCATAGGCAGAACGTGAATCAACTGGCTTTTCAATCACTCTTATATCCCTATAATTGTCTTGCATATATTCTTCATGTTCTTCACAACTATGCCACAAATAGCCAATCACTATGATGGGTATCACAATTTTTAAAAATTTCATCTATCTAGCACTATCATTAAGATAATTGGGAACCCGTTGCTGTTCCCACAACAATAATTCTTGTGTTTGTTTTTCTACAAGGTAATCTCGAACCCATCCTGCACCCAAAGCGTAGTGTTTATATGCTAGCTCCTCAACATTGTGGAAAGTTGTATGCTACATACAACTTTTCCACATCCCAATATCATCAAATCCTATTTTCTTCTTGTGTTCAAAGGAGAACGCCTAAAAGCACAGTCAGCAGCCGCTCAGGCACTTTACTGTGTCCTTTCATATCTTCGATGATTCCACATAGGCATCTGCCGCCCTAGCTATGCGCTGCATGCTAGATACAAATTGATCAATGTCTTTATCCAAGAGCGTCACACGGAAGCCATTGATAGGCGCAAAGAATGATGTCAGCGGCACAACACAAATACCTTCAGAGGCTAAGAGATAGTAGGCAAAGCGCTTATCAAGCTCTGCATTGCTCGAAAGCCTGCTTTCAATATATGTCTTCATCGCTGGCTTATCTGTAGGCAGCGTCTGAGTGCCATTTAGCACGCCTTCTTTAAATACGGCCGTCATATAGAAAGTGCCTTTCAGCTCATTCACTTGGAGATACTTTGATTTATTTAATTCGGTATAGCCAATCTCCGCAAGCTTTTGATAATGGTCAATCCGCTCCTGCAAGTATGCGGGGAATTCAGGATGCTCATAGATTATTGGGAGCGCCATTTGTGGAAATGTTGCTGAGCAGACCTCTGCCATCTTCTGCTGATAGATAGCCTTGATAAATCTATCAAAGGCAGCATCCTTGCCTGAGTTATACACTTCTATCCAGCCGCAGCGGCCGCCTGGCCAAGGCACTTCTTTAGAGAGGCTCTTCATGCTGATGCCTGGCACATCGCCAATGATATCAGATAAAAGCGGAGTACTCTTGCCATAAAATACCATGCTATTGTAGATTTCATCAAACATCAGGAAGAGATCGTTTTCCTTAGCGATGCGGACGATCTCTCGCAGGGTATCTTCTGGATAGACATAGCCTGTGGGGTTGCAAGGGTTGATAATCATTATTCCCACTATGCCTGGGCGATGTTGCACTTTTTCTTCCAGCTCTTCTATATTAGGCTTCCAATTGTCATATGGGTCGAGGCTAAAGGTGTTTGGAGGATATGAGGCATGGAGCACCTCTGCCATAAAGTGTGTAGAATATGTTGGGGCAGGCAAGATCACGCGCCCATCTCCTTGCATAGCAGCATAGGCGCGGGCAACAGCATCACCCAAGCCATTGAAGAAAATTATATCATCTTTAGTGATCTGTGCACCACCACGCTTATTATTCACAGAGGCGAGATACTCACGAGTGCTATCTACGCCTTTTGTAGGTGAATAAGCATAGGCCATATCCTCATCCAACACCTTTTTGAGGGTTTCTTTCATCCATTCAGGCACACGCTCACCCTTCATTATGGGGTCGCCAATATTATTCCAACTGATGGTCTTGCCAAAAGATTTGATATGGTTAGCCACTTCCACAATGTTTCTTATCTCATAGGTCAGTCCGCTGCCAGCCTTCGCAAAATCAAAACGCATATGAGTCTCCTTGATCTATTTTGGAAGACATGATACACTAATTGGTTAAAAAGCACAATTAATTTACATAACAAAAGTATAAAAAATGGATTCTTTACTTATATGGTAAAAATCTAGTTTCGCCAACTTGCTTTCCATCCTTGTAGTCTTCTTCAAATTTCACTTCCCCATCAGAATGATACTCCCTATACACTCCATTTGGCAGCCCATCTTTGATGGTGGATGAAGAAAATAGGTAAGCGCCGATGTCGTCGTCTTCATTGATGTCTACAAAATAGCAGATCACGCCATCTGTAGGCATCTCACTCAGAGTCTCCTCATCATAGTCGCAAATGATAGTCCCTGCTTCTGTCTCTACTGTTCTGGTTTGTAGCTCTTGCCCATAGATCAGTACATCTTTTATTCTTGCCCCTTTCCTAAAGTCAGAGGCTTGCATTATAGTTTCGCCAATATCAGTATCAATCTGTAGATTTTCGGGTTTCACAAGATCTTCATAATCAAGCTCAAACTGTATATTTTTACCCAAGCTCTCTGATGAAATTGAGCAAGCATCAGGATGTGGGCTATGTGGACATGAAATCACAAAATCTTCATATGTAGCCATAAACTCATCAATAGTGGAGGCTACGCCTATATTGTCTTTAGTTCTGAATTTGCTTGAGAGCACATAGATATCAACATGATTATAATCAACAACACTCTCTATGCGTAATATTTCCTCTTTATCTTCTGAAATAGTGGATACTTCCATTCCATAGTCTATACCTTCCTGCCATCTGCTCCCCATGCTTTTGTTTATTGTGTAGCCAGCCATACTGCTGGGTGCACCGCCTTTTAGCAAAAACTGCCCTGCGCCCTCGCTTGTGATCAAATATTTTGAGTTTATGACTGACTGAGGCATCCCAATGCTCGATTTCGCTAGCACATTGCCTTCGCCATCAGTAACCGACACCTGCAACACATCACCAGCTTTGAAATCTGCTAACCTCATGCGAGAGTAAGTCCGCCAGCGGTCGCTGCCTACATCGTCTTTATAATCATAGAGATCTTCGCCATTCTTCTGCCATAGGTGGTGGATTTGCTGCCCAGAAAGGCTCGTTAGCTCAGTAAAAAAATAGATTGCTTCTTCGTCAGGATTAATGCTGGGAGCAGAGCTAATCCACACAGGCTCGTTATCCACTATAGCTGCTGCAAAAGTGTAGCGAGCAACTGCGCCCACAGGCTCTGCTTCCTCTATGGCAGCAACTGGCTCAGGAGTCGCACTTGTTTGCTTCTCTGCACTGTTGCAGGCAACCAGAGCAAATACTGATACCAACAAAATAAATTTTTTCATAGTTTACCCTCTTAATGAATAATTGTTTTCCTCAGGATGGCGACCAATCTGGAAAAATTATTATCTTTTTTATTTTTGTATCTTCTTTGAAATCACTTGGCTCTAGCACAAGTGCTTCGCTTGTGTATTCTGGCTGATCAAAATTTTCCATATTAAAGCCTTTCTCATCAAAATAAAAGTATATAAAGCTCAATTGATCTGTTGCTGCGAAATACTCGGGATCTTCGCAGGCAGCTGTATAACTACTGCTTAGACACCAGAAATAAAGCTGAGCATCAGGATAGGCTGTTATAAACTCATCAATAGTTGAGCCTACGCCTATATTTTTGCTGGTCTTGAGTTTATCAGATAATATGTTAATATTATCAGCTATCATCGGCGTGGTATTAAGACCATAGCCATTTTCTATACTCAACAATTGCTGCCCATTTTCAGAAACGATATAGATGTCATATTCATCACCATCATCAATTTCTGTCACTTTCGTAATATCATAGCCAGCCAACTCTGTTGGAATTCTCGCATCAGTTAAAAATATGCCTGCACCCTTGCTTGTGATCAAATATTTTGGATCTATGACTGGCTGAGGCATCACAATGCTTGACTGTGCTAGCACATTTCCTTCACCATCAGTCACTGACACCTGTAGCACATCGCCAGGCTTGAAATTTGTTAGCTTCATACGAGAGTAAGTCCGCCAGCGGTTTTCTGTAACATTTGATGTATAATCATAAATCTCTTCACCATTCTTTTTCCATAGATGGTGGGCTGTTTGCCCTGAAAGGTTCATCAGCTCAGTGAAAAAGTAGATAGCCTCCTCGCCAGAATCAGTGCTACGGGCTGCACTTGCCCACACAGGCTCTCTATCCACTATAGCTGCTGCAAAAGTGTAGCGAGCAACTGCGCCCACAGGCTCTGCTTCCTCTATGGCAGCAACTGGCTCAGGAGTCGCACTTGTTTGCTTCTCTGCACTGTTGCAAGCAACAAGAGCTATGGATAATAATAAAACAAATTTCCTCATATCTTAAAAATCTCCTGTTAAATGAATAAGAAGATTGTAAGGCTAGTGAGCAGAAAGAGCAATCAATAAATTTAGAAATTTGATTGTAACATAGCAAAGAGTATGTTAGCTTGGAGAATCAAGGAGGATCTTATGAATAGTGCTAAGGTTAAGGAAGTCGTTGGCGGTCTGTATGGCTCGTTTGTTAAGGATCTGGAATGGATTACGAATGTGGACTCTGTGACAGGCAACATAGAAGGCAGCCGCAAAATCGGTGGATGGCTCAAAGATAAGATCGAGGGCCTTGGAGGCACTGCTGACACTCGAGATAACGGTCGCGGCTGTCATGTAATTGCTCGCTTCAAAGGAAAAGGCAAGAGAAAAGTATTGATGGTGGTGCACACTGACACAGTCCTTGGCACACAAGATGGCAAGCGTCTTTTCACCATGGATGATAAGGGCTATGCCTATGGCGCAGGTGTGGGCGACTGCAAAGCCTCTGCCGTGCAGATGCTCTACCTTGTGGATGCCATGAGAAAGCTTGATGCAGAAGGCTATGCAGAGCTAGTGGTATTCTTCGATGCAGAAGAAGAAGGCGGCTCACCAGATGAGATGAAATTTGCCCGCGAGCTAGCAGGACAAGTGGACTATGCTGTGATTTGCGACACAGGCCGCCCTGGCTGGGGAATCTGCACCAAGCGCAAATCTGTTGGGCGCTACACTATCACTGTAGCAGGAATCTCTGGCCACGCAGGCAATGCACCCCATGCCACTGCTAATGCAGTAGCTGAGCTTGGCTATATCATGACGCAAATCCATAAGCTGGCAACACCACTGACAGAAGATCCGCTAAAATATGACACTGAGCATCT
>JAITWL010000224.1 GCA_031285285.1 Deferribacteraceae bacterium
CCCAAGATGGGGTTTGGGGTTGTGTTTCACGAAACCTCGCGTATCAAGGAAGCATTTTCTAATACGCGCTCGGTTTTCGCAAGACGAGCGAAGCGACTGAATTGCGGAGGCGGCGTACCGCAGCTAGGCTTTGCCGACGCGAGGATAAAGCCGCCGATCCTCGACCAATTTTTTGAAAAAATTAGGAGAATATGAAATATGGCTAGAATAATAGTAGACCCAATTACTCGGATAGAAGGCCACCTTCGCGTTGATGTTGAAGTCAGCGGCGGTGCGGTAACGCAGGCGTGGTCTTCTGCGCAAATGTTTCGTGGCATAGAGACAATCATGCAGAATCGTGATCCTCGTGACGCTTGGGTTTTCGCCCAGCGCTTCTGTGGAGTGTGCACAACATCGCATGCTACAGCTTCTATACGCGCGGTGGAAGATGCTCTCAATCTGGAGATACCACTAAACGCTCAATACCTTAGAAATATCGTTATAGCGGCACATAATATTCAAGATAACATAGTGCATTTCTATCATCTCTCGGCGCTCGACTGGGTGGATATAGTTAGCGCGCTTGATGCTGATCCAGCTGAGGCGGCTCGCATCGCTCAATCAATATCTGAGTGGCCAGGCAATACCACCGCCGCCTTTGCAGCAGCAAAGGATCGCCTCGCAGCCTTCGTGCAAAAAGGCAAGCTTGGCATCTTTGGCACAGGCTATTGGGGGCACAGCGCTATGAGGCTCAGCCCAGAGCTTAACCTGATCGCCTTCTCACACTATCTGTTGGCGCTTGATTATCAGCGTAGAGCTTCTAAGGCAATAGCTATCATTGGTGGCAAAGATCCACATGCACAAAACTTTGTCGTTGGCGGCGTTGCAACAGCTATCAATTTGAATAACCCTGCCACATTTAATATGGAGCGTATCGCTTTCGTCACTCAGCTGTTAACAGAGGTTAAACAGTTTGTAGATCAAGTATATATCCCCGATCTGCTTGCTATCGGCGGAGCATATCCAGAATGGTTTAACTATGGCGCTGGAGTGATGAACTATCTATCTGTGCCAGAATTCCCACTCAATCCAAGCAGCACTGAATTTATGGATGCTGGTGGTATTATCACCGATGGCTCTTTGCGCGCAATCGACTGGAAGGATGCAGAATTCCGCGAGAAAGTTACAGAAAATACTGATTTCGCTTGGTATTCAGAAGATTCAAGCCTGCACCCATTTGAGGGCAAGTCTGAGCCAAAATATGTGGAAGCTGGTATTGGCGGCGGTTTTGAAGATACTGATAAATACACTTGGTGCAAGGCGCCACGCTATGATGGCAAATCGTTCCAAGTAGGGCCACTAGCGCAAGTGCTTGCAGGCTATATGAATGGTGATGCTGACACTACAGAATTGGTAAACTATGTGCTTGGCGCAGCAGGGCTGCAAGTGCGCCATCTGCATTCTACACTAGGCCGCCATGTGGCTCGCGGCATCAGAGCCGCTGTGCATGCTAGAAGAGCATTGACACTCATTGATATGCTGAAAGAGAACCTCGCTACAGGCGATCAGACATATGCTAATCCTGTATCAGAGATCCCAAGCGGCACTTACATGGGCGTTGGCCTGCATGAAGCCCCACGCGGCATGCTATCGCACTGGGTAGTGATAGAAGATGGCAAGATCAAAAATTATCAAGCGGTGGTGCCATCCACTTGGACTGCTGGCCCAAAAGACAACGCTGGCAACCCAAGCCCATATGAGGCATCGCTAGTGGGTAACCCGATAGCCGACGAGACCAAGCCGCTGGAAGTTATCCGCACGATCCACTCCTTCGACCCTTGCATAGCGTGTGCAGTGCACACTATAGACCCTGAGGGCAAAGAGATTGTGAATATCAAATTTGACTAGTTGATTGAGGCGGGCTGAGGCCCGCCTTTGTATTTTAGAGTTGCATCCCATTTTTTCCCAGTGCATAAAATGTTCAAAATGTCATTGCGAGCGCAGCGCGGCAATCCAGCACTTAATCCAATGGGGACGCTAAAAATATTGTTCGGTCAAAGGCCATCAATTATCCTGAGGATTGGCAACGTATGAGCCTCGCAATGACGTTTTCGCGCTAAAACACAATACTGGCAAACCTTACAGGTAGATCGTAAGAATTTTGGGGGTACTGCGAGTTAGCTTTAACATTGACTTTAATTGTCATAGCAAGTACATTATTTTTGGGGTATGGGATAATGGCGAAAACGGTGAAAAAGGATTTTTGGTTTCACGATCCTGATTCTTTGCCAAAGCTTCTGCACAGGCTGGGAGAGTATCATTTAAATAGCACTAATCGCTTTTTGAAGCGATTGAATCTCACAGTGGAGCAGGCTGTGGTGCTCTTCACCATCTGGGAAAGGGATGGAATCAACCAAAAAGAGCTTGCAGAGCTGGTTTATAAAGATCAGGCGAATGTGACCCGCATTGTGAAAAGATTAGTAGCAAAAGACTGGATTGAAATCAAGGGCTTGCCTGCTGATAGGCGGGTCAATCTTGTATACATGACAGCAGAAGGCACTGCCTTCATGGATAAGCTGCACCGATTGACTCAGAAAGCCTCGGCCTATGCCGATAGCATCTACGATCAAGAAAAGGTGGAAAACATGAAGCGCGCCATCAAGGAATATATACAGATGATTGTTGCTTCTGATGAGATCATAAGGAAATATACGGATTCGATAGATATAGGTAATGTGTGAGTGCCATGAAGAAGTTGAAACATCCGATAATATTATCCTTATTAATAGCTCTTGTGAGCGCTATCATAAGTATTTATATTATATGTGAGGGTTATGCTCTTTTTATAAGTGTGCTTACACTAGCTTCTGTGATATTTACGTCTATAATGGCCTTCTTTAACTGGCGTGGCTTACAGATGGCAGATGCCAAGATGCAGGAAGCGAAAGCTGAGCGGCGCAGAAATGGCTTGATAGATATTCTTGAGAATCGTTGTAACACATTAGGTAAACTTGAAAAGCTTCAACAGAACTTCCAAGGAGAAATAAGCACACTAGTAAAAGAATTATTTTTGCTAGATGAAGTATTAGAGCAGGCACATAGAAACGATCTGAATGAAATAGTTCAAACCAGAAATAAAGATGTTATAATTGAGCGTTTAAAAATCATATTAAAAGGAGCAAAACAATAATGGTCAATAAAATTGAAGAAAAAAATGAATATGAGCTTTTTGTTGAGCAACTTATAGGTGATACTGAGACGGGTCAGGTAAAATGGGAGATAGTTCCACATGTACCAAGCTACTTGAAAGATAGTGACAATAATATTCATAAGATATTGCGTACTGCGCTTGGTGATGGAAATTATTTTCTTGTTTATACATTTAGCTTTCAAGACTATTCTAGCGAGCTGGACAAGTGGTATACTCGTGATTCAGTTAATTGTAGCTTTGTTAATAATAATATTGTCATTGAATCTTTTGGAAGAGCAACAGTGGCGGAAAATTCACTTTATCAATTAGAACGGTATGCGTCTCGCAGTGTTTTCAAATTTGATATTAAAAAATATCTCCGCAAGGCTGAATAAGTTATTATGTTTAAGTTGTACAAATTAGCTTTATTATTTGCTATCTTTTACCTGCTAGCTTTTAATCATGCAGGCATAGCCTTCGCGCAGACGCCGCAGCCTCAGGCTACA
>JAITWL010000243.1 GCA_031285285.1 Deferribacteraceae bacterium
ATCCCCGAAGGCCGCGAAGTCTTTCAGGGTAGCCATTATATGGATGGCAAAACATATACTAAACAAGGGCCGACAGTCCGCGCTGGTATAAAGCCGCGCCATAGCAAGATTGTCGAAAATATACATGAAGCAATCAAGCTCTGTGGCCTAAAAGACGGCATGACAGTGTCGTTTCACCACCCTTTTCGCGATGGCGACTATGTGGTGAATCTTGTGATGCAGGAAGTAGCCGCTATGGGCATCAAAAATATCACAATAGCTGCCTCATCTATGGGCTCAGCGCACGATCCCATAGGCCAGATGATCGAAGATGGCGTGGTCACTGGCTTGCAGACCAGCGGTATCCGCGGCAAGATGGGCGAGGCCGTGTCATTCGGCAAATTGAAGACTCCATGCGTGTTACGCTCTCATGGCGGCCGCGTGCGAGCCATTGAACAAGGCGAAGTACATATTGATGTAGCCTTCATAGGTGCGCCTACCTGCGATGAATATGGCAATGCCAGAGGCAAGGGCGGCAAATCCGACTGTGGCGTGCTTTCTTACGCTATGGTGGATGCCAAATATTCTGATAAAGTGGTGATCATCACCGATACACTCGTGGATTTCCCTAATTTTCCACCAAGTATAGAGGCTGTGGATGTCGATTATGTAGTGGTAGTGGATGAGATTGGCAATCCTAAAAAGATAGCAAGCGCAGCAGCAAGGATCACGCAAGATCCGCGCGATTTGATGATGGCAGAGCAGTGCGCCAAGCTGATGACAGCTACACCTTATTTCAAAGATGGCTTTAGCTTTCAAGCTGGGGCAGGCGGCCCGACGCTAGCTGTATGCCGCTTCCTAGAGGCTGCAATGCAAGAGCGCGGCATCAAGATGCGCTGGGCGATAGGTGGCATCACTTCGCCGCTGGTTGATTTGCTCAAGAAAGGACTGCTTGGCACAATCGTGGACGCGCAAGATTTTGACATCCCCTCAGTGCAATCAGTGAATGAAAACAGCAACCACTTTGAGATTTCAACATCACAATATGCCAACCCATCGAATAAGGGCGCATTTGTAAATAAGCTTGATTTTGTAGCGCTTGCGGCGCTGGAGATCGATACGGATTTTAATGTGAATGTGGTGACAGGCTCAGATGGCATCCTAAGAGGCGCGCCCGGCGGCCACCCTGATGCATCCGCAGGCGCAAAAGTCACAATGATAGTGACTCCGCTTTGTCGCGGCCGCATACCAACAGTATGCGAAAGGGTGGTGACAGTGACCACTCCTGGAGAGTGCGTGGATATCTTAGTGACCGACTACGGCACAGCTGTGAACCCAAGGCGCAAAGACTTAATCGAGGCCTTTACTGCTGCTGGCATAGAATTGACAGACGTTAATGCTCTTAAAGATAAGGCATATGCAATGCTAGGGCGGCCAGACGATCTGCAATTTGAGGATCGTGTGGTGGCGATAATGGAAGCAAGGGATGGCACAATATTAGACGTGGTGCGGCAGAAGAAGAGATGATAAGTGGATAATTTGTATCAAGAGCTTGATTGCCTGTTGTCAGAATTGACAGATAGCAATTACATAGAGCTGCTAGAGCGTGGCCGTGAGCTAATTATTGCATCTAAGAAGTCTGGTGCAGAGCGACAAGAGGTGTATGATAAATTATTGCCATTGTACAAGCATTATCTAGATGCTGACGAGCATAAAGCTGATCTAATAGGAGATTGGCTTGATATGATATCTGGCTGGTGTCAGAAAGCTTATTGCATATGGGATTGAAGACGAAGAGACATATGAAATATCTATTGTTGTTGAGTTTAGCGCTCCTGTGCGCCTGTGCGCATACGCTGCCAGTTGCCTTGCGGCATGCAGACGCTGCAGTGGAGCGCTGTGAATATGAGAATTCTTGGGAAGTAGGCAAAGAGCCTGATGGTGTTGTGTGCGCGTATTACGAAAGTGGTGCGCTATATTTGCAATATGAGAATAAGCCCAAAAGTGATGACTATCAATATTTTTATTGGTATTATGAAAGTGGCGCTCTAGAATGGGAAATGCATCACACAAAAGAAGGCATAAGAGATGGCATACAAAGGGGTTATCATGAGAATGGCGAGCTGAAAGGCGAAGCGCTATTCAAAAATGATGTGATGGTCAAACACAAGGTTTATGCTACAGATGGAAGCCTGATTTATACAGTAATTTATGATGATAACGGTAAATTTCTGAGCGGTAGCTGTGCAAATGGCAACACATTGGCTGAAATTGAGACTTCTAAAGAAGAAGATTACTTCAAATACACTTGTGCGAGATAGATTATGTTTGTGCAGAAGAAGAGATAAACTAGTCCTATTTTTTATTCACTGGAGGTAAATGTGCTACGAAAAGTGTCCATATTTTGCTTATTTTGTAGTATTTTCGCATATGCGCAAGCTCCACAGGGCTTTGTTTTCGTGGAAGGCAGCGTTTTTGTGATGGGTGGCGGAGTTGGTCAAAAGGCAGCACAGCAAGTGACAGTGGCTTCATTCTACATGGGCAAATATGAAGTGACGCAGGCCGAATGGCAAACCGTCATGGGCACTAATCCTAGCAGTTTTATAGGCGATAAGCTGCCTGTGGAAAGTATTAGCTGGCATGACGCCGTAGAATATTGCAATAAACGCAGCCTTAAGGAAGGTCTCAAACCTGTGTATAGCTCCAATGGTGATAGGATAAACATCTCTGCCAATGGCTACCGCCTGCCCACAGAGGCCGAATGGGAATATGCCGCTAGAGCCTATACGAAGAGCGCTGCTGTGAGCTGGCATAAAGATAATAGCAATGACACAACGCATCCTGTGGGCACAAAGCCAGCTAATAGCTTTGGAATATATGATATAATGGGCAATGTCTCCGAATTGACGCAAGATGGGTATGTCTATCGTGGCACTGCCTTTAATGAACCCTATCTTTACCTTCACGCAAGGCAGCGTTATCAAAGCACGCCAGCGTCAAAATCCAACAGCCTTGGCCTGCGCCTTGTGCGCAATGCTCCACAGCAAGAGACACCAATACCTGTTGTGAAGCCAGCAGCTATGATCCTCGTGGAAGGAGGCACATTTACAATGGGCAGTGACGTAGATGGTGGTTTTGACACTGAGAGAAATCAGCCAGCGCATCAAGTGACAGTGAGCACATTTTATATGAGCCCATATGAAGTAACACAAACCGAATGGCGAGCCACGATGGGCTATAATACTAGCTATTACATAGGCGATAATCTACCTGTGGAGCAGGTTAGCTGGGATGAGGCTATCAGATATTGCAATAAGCGCAGCGTAGCTGAAGGTCTCCAGCCAACATATCGATGGCTAGATGCAGACAATGTTGTGCTGGACAGGTCTGCCAATGGCTACCGTCTGCCAACAGAGGCAGAATGGGAATATGCTGCAAGGGGAGGCAATAAACACGAGCCTTACTCCTTTTCTGGTAGCGATGATCTTGACGCCGTGGGCTGGGATGCGGACAATAGTAACCGCCGCACGCAGCCTGTGGGTACGAAAGCTGCAAATGGCCTAGGCATATATGATATGACTGGCAATGTGGCTGAATGGGTGTGGGATTACTACGAGGCCTACTCGGCCGAGGTGCAAAAAGACCCGCTGGGGCCAACATCTGGATATTTACATATAAATCGCGGCGGCAGCAGCTGGCCAGACTCATCTAACGCTATAGAATTTCGTGAGGTAGCTGAAGCTAGCTACATTCACCCTGGCATCGGCTTGCGTCTTGTGCGTTCTCGGCTAGCACCAAGCCTAGTGGCTGGCAAGGCTGATGGCGATGGCACGCAGGCTGATGCTGAAAAAGCTTGATAAATAAGGATGGTTATGTTTGTAAATAGCTATTTGGAAACTAAAGAATGCACAAATTTAGCTGATTTCAAAGCACATATCGAAAAGTGTGTACAAAATGACGCTGGAGAGGGCATTTATAACGAAATATGGTGTTCTTTGGAAGAGCCAGAAAGCTATCCTTGCATTAGCATACTTGCAAAAGGCAATGAGGCTACTGTCAATTATTTTTTTGAAGATGATAAGGGCAATATACTGCCCCTTTGTTCCTTGGGAGATGAAGAAAGGGAAGGCGCGACAACATTTGCAACAACGGCAGAAGAATATAGCGTTGCGTTATACCAAATTATAACTGCGCAAGAAGCTATTGACTGCGCTGTACAGTTTTTCCAAGATCAAAAGCTGCCTTCTTGCATTGATTGGGAAGAATTGTGGGAATAAATGCTTGAGATTGAGTGATTTATGATAACTTTGAGAACTATAGATATACGCAATGATTTTAAAAAAGTAAGCGATCTTATAAAATTGAAAGTATTGTGAGGGTTACGAGCTGTGAAGAATTTTAAAAATTATGCTGCCGAAAAATACAGCGATAAAGCTAAGTTTGAGGAAATAGAACAGGGGATTTATAAGACGCTTAATCCCTATGAAGGCTATGAAACAGAAGAAATATATGTCACTTCGCTAAGTTTTGAGCAAGAGCCTGAGCTGCCAGGGGAAGAAGGCGGATCGCCGCGTAACATTACACAAACCCCATTTGAGAGCTTGCTAGATGAATTTAGCGTGTATGTGACAGATTTCTATGATGCGATCAATGAAAAAAGCGAAATCACTTGCTATCAGGAATTTGGATCTGATGAGCTGGAAGATATTAAAAATTTGCGAAGCATGATCGGAAAACGCATCTATGCTGAAACTTATATGGAAGAAGCCGATGAAGATGACGAGGATAGTGAACCAGAAGAATGTTATAGGATTGTGATAAAATAAGGGAAAATCCCCTCCTTTTAGAAGGGGTGGCAGGCAAAGCCTGACGGGGTAGTAATCCACAGCTTTTGATCGTTGGTAATAGCTACGCATGTAAGCATTACAACTTAT
>JAITWL010000244.1 GCA_031285285.1 Deferribacteraceae bacterium
GAATTCATCTTCATAACTATATAGCCTTTGCCTTTTTTGGCAAAGCCAATCTCCGCATCTATCATAGTGATCACTTCTTCGCGCAGCGTGAAAGGCGCTATGCGCATGCGCGCCCAATACTCTTCCTCTGTAAAACCCATCAGATAGTTGAATAGCTGCGTGGCATCCTGCCCAACCTCTTGATTAGCCGTGATCAGGTCAATATCAGTGTAAATATTTGCTGTGATCTCGTTATAGTTGCCAGTGGCCATATGTGTGTAGCGGACAATCCTATCATTTTCCCTGCGGACGATAAGCATACATTTGGCATGTATCTTGAGCCCCACGATGCCGTAGGTGACTATGCAGCCTGCTTTCTCGAGGTTTTTTGCCCACTCAATATTACGCTCTTCATCAAAACGAGCTTTCAGCTCCACCACCACGCTCACCTGCTTGCCGCGATTGGCAGCCTCCAAGAGCGCCGCGATGATCTTCGACTGCTGATTAGAGCGGTAAAGCGTCATCTTAATAGCCAAAACATCATCATCCACAGCCGCTTTGGCTATCAGCTCTGTCACAAAGGCGAATGAATTGAAAGGGCGATAAAAGCAAACTGGCTTGGCTTTAATCTGCTCAAATAGGTCTTTTTTAAGATCAATACCTGCAATGGGTCTATGCCTAAATGGCCGAAACATAAGCGAATCTTTCATATCGCTGAGGCCAAAAAGGAAGGTTAAGTCAATATAGCCATCAACATAGTCTATATCTTCGTGGGGTATGCTCATCATGCGTTTCAAGAAATCAATCGATGTGTCTGATATGTCATGGCTCACTTCCATGCGGTTGATATCGCCACGCTTGCGCTCAGAGAGCGAATGCTCGATAGATGTGAGCAGATCTGCTGATTCCTCCTGTGTTGCCTCCAGATCAGCATCACGCGTCACCCTAAATATAGCCGCATGGCACACCTTATAACCCTTAAAGATAAGCGGAAGATTGTGCCTGATGATATCTTCCACAGTGAACACATTCACAACATTGCCCTTGCGCAGCTTATACACGCGGCGAAGGGTCTCGGGGATAGTGATCATTGAGAAATGTATCTGTCGCGCTTTTTCAAGCTCCACTATCAAGCAAATGCGCTTGGAGTAAATAAATGGGAATGGATGCGATGGATCGATAGTCACAGGTGAGATCACGGGCAGTATCTCATCCAAGAATATAGCCTCTAGCGTATCTTGATGCTCCCTGAGATGAATATCAGGGAAATGTATGCCTTCTTTGGCCATCTCTTCGCGAATCTGCTTGAAAATGCTGTGTTGCAAATCATTGAGCTTGCGTGTGCGCAGATGTATCTTATCAAGCTGCTCTTTTGGCGCAAGACCAGAAAAATCAGGCTCATCATAGCCAGCATGTACCTGTTCACGCAGGCCAGAGACGCGCACCATGAAGAATTCGTCCATATTAGAGGCATAGATTGCGATAAATTTTAGCCTCTCAAGCAAAGGATTGCGCAGATCCGTCGCTTCCATCAAAACACGTTCGTTAAAGCTTAGCCAGCTGAGCTCCCTATTGCTGATAAGATTCATTCTACAAATCACTCCAAAAAATCTTACTTTTGCGATAATATAGCCCATTCAATGGAGTGCCGTCAAGCTGAGAGATAGACATTTTGAAGAATTAACAAAAGTTTTATGAAACACCACAGACAGAACAATTGAAATGATTGGAAATTTGTTGCACAAAGCAATAAAAAAGAATACTATACACTGCGGAACTATTGCAATCGATTTATAAGAAATAATTTTATAGGAGCAGTTATGACAATCAATGAGATCAAGCATCCCAAAGTGAAAGCTTGGGTTGAAGAAATTGTGAAAATGTGCCAGCCAAAAGACGTGTACGTCTGTGATGGCTCTCAGGCTGAGTATGACAAGCTGATGAAAGAAATGGTTGATTCTGGCCTTGGAACTCCACTTAAAAAAAGAAAAAACAGCGTGCTTTTCCGCTCAGACCCTAGCGATGTTGCCCGTGTGGAAAATCGCACCTATATCGCAAGCAAAGATAAAAACGCCGCTGGCCCTACTAACAACTGGATGGATCCAGCTGAGCTAAAAAAAGAAATGACAGGGCTATATAATGGCTGCATGAAAGGCCGCACAATGTATGTGATCCCTTTCTCTATGGGGCCTGTGGGGTCAAAAATCTCGAAAATCGGCATTGAAATAACTGATTCTGCCTATGTCGTTTGCAATATGGACATCATGACACGCGTTGGCACAAAAGTGCTTGATGCTCTAGGCACAGATGGCGAATTTGTCCCTTGCCTGCATTCAGTTGGCAAGCCGCTTGCTGATGGCGAAAAAGATGGCAGCCAATGGCCATGTGCCCCACTGGATAAGAAATATATCTCCCACTTCCCAGAAGAGCGCACCATCTGGTCGTATGGCTCTGGCTATGGCGGCAATGCCCTGCTTGGCAAAAAATGCTTTGCTCTTCGCATCGCCTCAGTGCTTGCTAAAGATGAAGGCTGGCTTGCTGAGCATATGCTGATCCTGAAATTAACTTCGCCAGAAGGCAAAGTGAAATATGTGACAGGTGCTTTCCCTTCTGCCTGCGGCAAAACAAACCTCGCAATGCTGATCCCTACTATCCCTGGCTGGAAAGTGGAAACCATCGGCGATGATATCGCATGGATGAAATTTGGCGACGATGGCCGCCTATATGCTATCAACCCTGAGGCAGGCTTTTTTGGCGTGACCCCAGGCACTTCCGAGCATTCTAACAAAAATGCTATGGAATCAATCAAAGAAAATACAATTTTCACAAACTGCGCACTCACTAAAGATGGCGACATCTGGTGGGAAGGCATTGGCTACGATGCTCCAGGCGAGCTGACTGACTGGCATGGCAAACCTTGGACAGAAGACAAGGCAAATAAAGAGCAAGCGCCAGCTGCGCACCCTAATGCACGCTTCACAGCACCTGCAAAGCAGTGCCCAGCAATAGCTCCAGAATGGGAAGACCCAAAAGGCGTGCCCATAGATGCATTCCTTTTTGGTGGTCGTCGCCCAAGCACTATACCGCTGGTTCACCAATCTAGAAGCTGGAATCATGGTGTATTCCTTGGCTCTATAGTAGGTTCTGAGGTCACAGCTGCTGCGCTTGATATCAAAGCG
>JAITWL010000299.1 GCA_031285285.1 Deferribacteraceae bacterium
CCAACGTAAGTGCGACGATCTCGATCTTAGGTATTCGGAGCTTAATAAGCGCACATTTATGCAGATGGAGCGGCTGCTCAATATTATGAAAGCCAAGGCCAATCTGCGTGCAGAAGAGACAGCATCAATACTGTCCTTCCTATCAAGAGAATTTGAAGTAGTTAAAAAGCATTATGTAGACAAGGCTCGTAAAGAAGGTCACCAGCTGACAGATGGCTCTTCGAAGCCCTCAAATACGCCTGCTGAATCTAGTGTTGTTGAAAAATCAAAGGAGTTTCAATCTGAGGAAGAGCGCATCCTATACGAAAGGTTGCATGCATCCGCTCAGAAGGCTACACAAGAGAAGAAAAAATGATAAGAGCTGTTGCAGTCATTGCCAATCCCCGTAGCGTAAACATTCGTCCATTATTGGAAGCTGCTGTGGATTTTCTAAAGGGGCGCGTGGATATCCTGCTGGATAAGCGCTCAACAGAGATTTTAGAACTAAGTAGTTGCTCATCAAATGATATAATATATGAAAAAGCTGATCTGATAGTAGTTTTAGGCGGTGATGGCACTGTGCTTTCAGCTGCAAGGCTTGCTGGCGACCGTGAGATTCCGATAGTCGGCTTCCATATGGGGCGGCTGGGCTTTCTCACAGAGATAGCGCCTGATCAATTGCCAAATATTTTAGATCAAGCACTTAGTGGAACATTACCCACTCAAAGGCGGATGCGCTTGGAATGCTTGATAGTTGATGCTGATGGAGCTCCAGTTTTCAAAGCACATGCACTCAATGAGATAGCTATCAGCAAGGGCGCGATAGCCCAGATTATAGAATTTGATCTAAGCGTGGATGGCTTTCCAATGGGGATTTGCAGAGCCGATGGCTACATTGTATCTACCCCTACTGGCTCCACAGCCTATTTGCTATCAGTAGGCGGGCCGCTTGTGCCAGCTAGTATGCGGCTGATGGTGCTTGCGCCGATTTGCCCACATAGCCTAAATCGTAGACCGCTGGTGCTGCCTGCTGAAAGCGAGGTGAAGATCATGCTAGGTGGGCAGAGACAGGATATATTTGTGTCATATGATGGTCAAGTTGGGCGTAATCTACAGCCAGGCGAGTCGCTATTGATTCGACAAACAAAATTTGATACTATCCTGCATTATCCGCCAGATAGGAATTTCTTTAGCTATCTGCAAAAAAAGTTTGGCTGGGGTAACTAATTAGCATGTATATCAATAAGTGGTGGGGATCTTATATTGGTGGCAGCGATGATGGCCTTCTTCTGTTAGATTATTTTGAGCTCAAAAATAGGCATGGGCTTAGTTTAGCTGAGATATGCAAGGACTTGGGCCTTGATAAAGTTATTGGGCAAGGCAAGCTCCATGAGGGCGGAAATATCGGCTTTATGGATGGAGATAACCATTGTGACTTTGTTTTTGCAATCAATGTTGTCACAGATCTTGCTGCTCTTTTCTTAGAATCTATTAAAAGCGATGGAATATGCCTAAAAGAATTTATAGAGCATGAAACAGAGCTAGAAATTGAAATCATCTACGACAAGCAAAGCTTCAAGCTGCTCATGGACGAATTAAAATTATTCATTCAAAACCCGTATCAATATGACCTTTATGAGCTTATGGATAAAAAAAGCATGCAAGATATGGTTAATGACTGCCGTAAAATTTTTGAAGAGTTGTCAAGCCCATATTTAATGCTGCCTCGATGGATCAAATATCCAGAGATCCCTTATAGAAGCATAGGCTGGCGCATGGGATATGGGGAAAGTTATTGGTGTGATGAATGGGGGCCATGGTTTGATTCTTTAAGCCCTGAGCAACAAGCCGATTACAATGCCAAGTTTCCTGAGCCTCTTATGTGGCAAGATAAGCATGAGCAACATACAGAAGAGATTGTGCAAAAATTTGCGCGTGAAATAATGACATTTTGGCGAAAAGATGGTCAGCCAAAATACACTTGGTCGCAAGCAAGCAAAGATCATGAGGCTGGAATAGCGCAAGAATTCTGTTTTTTCTGGGGTCATCAGCCCGCAAAAGATGGCACAATAGGCAAATCCTGCCTTAGCCAATGGTGGATGCAAGATTTTAGAGTGGGAGCAAGTCACTATTGCTGCATGGAGCAGTATATGATGGCCGAGAAGGCTCGCATTTTTGATGACAAAGAAACTGGCAAGGCGATCATGGCATCGAATAGCCCAAAAGAGATCAAAGCATTAGGCCGCAAGGTGCGTGATTTTAACGAGGATTTGTGGAATTTTGTTAAGCACACTATAGTGCTCACAGGCAACTATTATAAATTTAGCCAACATAGGGATCTGCTGCACTTTCTGCTAAATACTAAAGGCATATTGGTGGAAGCAAGCCCGTATGACAGGATCTGGGGCATAGGCATGGCTAAAAGCGACAACAGTAGCAGCAATCCAACAAAATGGAAGGGCCAGAATATGCTGGGGTTTGCGTTGACAGAATTGCGCGATGAGTTGGTGCGAGTTTACGAGAATGTACCAAGAGAGGGACGAGTTTAAATGCTTAGCTATC
>JAITWL010000329.1 GCA_031285285.1 Deferribacteraceae bacterium
TCTGCCCTTTTCCTTGCCGACACTATTTTCCAGATAAATTTCGTCACCATCTTCTATGCTATATTTGGCAGCCGTCTCAGGGTGAATCCACACAGGGTTATCGCTCATTAGCTGCGCCAGCCGTGGCACAAAGACTGTAGCCCCATTGGTATGTAGCGAAGTCTTACCTTGTATGAAGAAAAGCTCGTCATCTGCCTTGAGTGAAATATTTCTGAATCGTGGCAGGCCGTAGCCAGCTTTCAAGTCCTCTGCTCGCTGGGAGAAAAATTCTATCTTGCCGCTTGGCGTATTAAATTTTAGCAAGTGGCTAAATGTGCCATCAGAGCCAAGCTGCTGAGCTGCTGCGGGATATTTATCAATAAAATTGCGTATCATCGCAGGCTCACGCATAAGCACAGGCACGCCATAGGCTAGCCAGCCAGCCTTTTTCAGCTCTTCATAGAAGGCAGTATTATCACCCACCTGTATCTTATGGATGTCTTCCATGCTTTTCCAAGGATAAGCATCGCCCAAGCCCAGCTCTGTAGCTAGCTCGCGAAATATCTGATCGCTTGGCTTAGTATTGCCAACTATATGCACTAGCGGCTGCCTGATAGAATAGGCTGGTGCCATGCCTGAGCGGTCGGTGATATCCTCATAACGCTCCAGATAAGTGCATTCAGGCAAGAAGTAGTCGGCATAGGCTGCGCTATCAGTCATATAGACATCGCAGGATATGATCAGCTCCATCTTGTCTATAGCTTCGAGCATCTTTGGCCTGTCTGCCACTGTTTGCAATGGATTAGTGCGCATCATGAACCAGCCTTTTACAGGATAAGGCTTCTCAGAAATCGCGGCATTGAAGATAGATTGATATATGCCACCTTGGGCAACAATAGGTGCAAATGATGGGTCTAGCTGGTCTATTCGTTTGGCCGTGATAGCTGCAGCCTTCACAGCTGCTCCTTTCAGCACAGGGGCGACTTCGACACCTGCAAGATTATTATATGCGGCCACGCTTAGCTTTTTATACATGCCGCCCTTGCGGTCGATATTGCCAAGCAGGACATTCAGAGCAAATAACACACGGCGGGTGTCAAATTCTTCATAAGAGAAGGTCGTTCTGTGCCCTGGGGAGACGATAGCACTAGGCGCAGCTGCTCCTAGCTCTTTAGCAATACGCACTATATCTGTAGCCGCAACGCCAGAGAGCTCTTGCGCGTATTCAGGCGTGATAGTCTGCACATAGTTTACAAATTGCTCAAAGCCAGTGGTATATCGCTCGATAAAAGCCTTGTCATATAGCCCCTCTCGGATTAACACATGGCACATCGCTAGAGCCACAACTATATCCATCCCCGGCTTGATATAAAAATATTCATCGGCCTTGCTAGATACTATAGATAAGCGGGGCTCAAAGCTGACAATCTTTGCTCCTGCTGCCTGAGCGTCAATCTGCTTGATAGCATCGCCCACTTCCAGCCCTTCATATAGATTATGCCCAAAAAGCACTAGATACTTGGTATTAGCAAGATCCCATGCCAGATCGCCGCCAGTGATAAAATTTGCAGCAACAGAGCGCCCGCCAGGGCAGGTGCTGATATGCGAAAAGGTATTTGGCGAGCCAAAGACTTTAGCAAAATTGACTAATTGCGGATATAGTGAGCCTGATTTAGCTGAGAATACGACACTTTCAGCGCCATATGTGTTTTTGATGGCTTGCAATTTTTCTGCAATCTCTTTATAGGCAGTCTCCCATGAGATCACCTGCCATTCACCAGCACCTCTTGCACCTGTGCGCTTCATTGGCTGCACAATGCGCTTGGGATCTTTCAATAAGCTGTAGCCGCTAGAGCCTCTGGCACAGATTCTAGTTTTCTGTCCACTGGAATTGGCATTGCCAGTCAGGAAAACTTTCCCATTTCTTAAAACCTGCCCACGGACAGGACAGCGGAATGAGCACATTTCACAGGTGGTATTTACAGAATCCGCCACACTATTGACTTGCACTGAGGCGCTATTCTGCAACGCTAGCGCCCCGGGCAATAGCCCACCTGCAGCACAGGCTGCTACTGCACCTGCAATAAATTTTCTGCGCGAGACTTTCATTCGATTGTATCCCTCCCTCACTCTTAAAAATAGCAACCGTACAACAAGTTAAGCTTATTAGATAGTAAACGATATGTCAATATTTTTATGATAGTCGAATTTCCAAAAATTCTCGCAGTACCCCAAAATTTTCTTGTGATCTGCCTGTAATGCTTGTCTGTATTGCATTTTGGAGAGAATACGTCATTACGAGGCTCTGCGAAGTAATCCAGACCTCAGGATAATTGGATTAATGGATTGGCAACGCATGAGCCTCGCATTAGACTTGTCATGAAACGAAAAAGTTGCGTCATTGCGGGCTCGACCCGCAATCTAGGATTAATCCAATGGGGAATACGCAGGTGGAATTGTTCTTAATTGATAATGTTCTCGCACTGGATTTATTCTGGATTGCGGCTCAAGGCCGCAATGACGTGTGATGTCACCTGAGCGAAGCGAATATTTTAT
>JAITWL010000342.1 GCA_031285285.1 Deferribacteraceae bacterium
TGATATCACCATTCGCAGGCAGCACTCTATCCACAGGAAAGCCAAATTCCACATCTAAATCACTCATATCTTGGTTGTAATAGCAACAAAAAGGCATGCCAGCCAAAAGCGCGCCCGAAGCTTCGGCATAGGCTTGCAAAGCATTGATAGCACTGCTCACCGCCTCGGGTAAGTTTTGCACACCTTTCACCCGCTGACGAATGCTGACTGTTTTTAGCTCATTTTGATAGAATATATAAATGTCGTTAATTCTCATTATTCAGCTTCTCCTTAATGCTCCTATACATCGCGTCGAGAGTGCAAAACCCTAGCAATTTCAATAATTTTTTGCTCTTCATTCACTTTATAATATACGTTATAGCTTTTCACAGGCATACGACGTGTGTTGTCATGCTGGAAGAAAATTGACGTATTCACTGAATATTTCAAAGGAAACTTAACAAGTTCTTCAATTTTTTCAAATATCAGTGCTACTATTTGTTTGGCCGTTTCAGGTTCTTGCATTTGCAATATAAAGATAAATAGATTCGTGATCTTGACTAGCCTTATCAGACCAACGAATTTTATAGTTTCCCATATTTTGCTTCAAAATTTGCTTTTACTTGTTCATGCTCCAAGAATCGCCCTTCTTCGATTGCCTTAAAGCCCTCATTCACTTTAAGCGCTATCATAAATTCTTCAAAAATATCACCACTCAGCACAGCTATATCAGCCTCGCCATCATTACGCACAAGCACGGCAGTGCTAGCATCAATATGCTTATATATTTCGCTAAAACTAGCAATATTTTCTAATTCTTTAATCTTAGTCATAGGCTCACCCTTATCGGGCGGGCAAATCCCGCCCTTGCTACAACGAAAAGTCAAATCTATTTCAATGCCTCTGCGCCATTCACAATATCAAGCAGATCCGTTGTAATCGCCGCCTGCCGCGCTTTATTATAGTACAATGTCAATTTCTTGAGCATGTCATCTGCGCTTCTAGTGGCATTATCCATAGCCACCATGCGTGCGCCATGCTCTCCAGCTGTGGATTCCAGCAATATATGATAGATGGAAAAAGTCACATATTTTGGTAGCAGCTCGCTCAAAAGCTTATCTGATGCAGGCTCGTATATATAATCTGTCAATACCTGCCCATCATCATCTGAGCCAACGCTTGTCATATATTCATCAAACGAAAGCGGCAGCAGCTTCTGCACCACTGGCACCTGCGAAGCTGTTGAGCGGAACACATTATATGCCACATGGAGCTCATCAAATTCGCCAGCTAAGAAAGCTTTCATCAGCTGGTCAGATATATTTTGGGCTGTTAGATAAGATATCTTGCCGCCAAGCGACACCCATTGCTTAACGATATCTGCATTGCGCTTTCTAAAGAAGTCATAAACATTTTTTCCAACAAGATAAAGTTTAACAGATTTATCAGGATGATCCTGCATAAAACGCGATACCGAACGCACAATATTAGAATTAAACGAGCCGCAAAGCCCTCTGTCAGAATTCACCGCTAGTATGGCGACAGTTTTCACATCTTCTGCCGCCTCCATAAATGGGTGCGCGCCTTCCTCCATCTGCATTGATAGATTCACTGCGACATCCTTAATTTTATCAGCATAAGGTCTTGCTGCCATCATAGCATCATTTGCACGGCGCATCTTCGCAGCCGAGACCATCTTCATAGCCTTGGTGATCTTTTGCGTGCTCCGCACAGACGTTATCTGGCGCTTTATATCTCTAATTCCAGCCATTTATTCACTCCTTGTTCCATCATTAAGGGGCTGTCATAAAACACTTCGTAGGTTGCGGCAAAGCCGCAATTCCCCACTGGACTAATGCGGGAGAGCGTGGTCGCTCTCCCCTACGAGTGCCTATTCTTCGCTAACAGCATCAGCGGGCACTTCACTAGCGGGTGCCTCTTCTTTTTTATACGCTTCACCAAGCACTATCAAGCTTTTCACAATTTTATCTCTATGAAGATCAGGGTAATTCTGCATCAAGTATTCCACTGCCGCGTCAAAGTTGTCTTCGACACCTACCCTGTTAGCTCTATCCATGAAGAATGTAAAATCACCAATATATGTTACCTCTCCAGCCTTTGCTTCAAAGGAAGCATATAAACTGCTGGTTGATTTTAGCTCTTCGTTTCTAGCTTGTGCTTTTTCTGATAGTGTAACATATTGGCCGCCACCCAATATTTGGCGAAACCATGTAATCGTGTATCTGCCTGGCTTGATAGCATTTACTTTGCGTATCACCATATCATCATTGCCATCAACCAATAAAAAATCATCTGACTGATCTATATGTTCCCACTGAACCCCTTGCATACCATTATACACAACATACACATAAGCATCTTCTGGCGCATTCACTAAATCTATCTTTGTGGCACAGCCAGTTGCAAAAACTAGCATAAACAATGAAACAGCAAATAAAACTTTTTTCATATAGTCTCCACAATTCCGTCATTAGACTTGTTACGAAACGCTTTTGTAGGGGGCGACCGACTCGGTCGCCCGTTGCGGGCATTGCCTGCAATAATTCCCCATCGGACTAATGCGGGAGAGCGAGGTCGCTCTCCCCTACAATGGGATATTTTACGCTACAAATTGCTTCTTAAATTCTGTAATCGCTGCTTTCAATTTCCCTGCCAATTCATCCGAAATCGTTCTTTTTTCAACGATTTCTTGCAGAATTTCAGGCTTGCTTGCAGCGAAATAATTTATAAGCTCTTGCTCAAATTTGCCTATAGCATTCAGCGGCACATCATCCATAAAGCCATTAGTACCAGCATAAAGCGTGAGCACCTGCTTCTCTACAGATACTGGGCGATATTGCGCCTGTTTCAGCAGCTCTGTGAGGCGTGATCCACGAGTCAGCTGAGCTTGTGTGGCTGCGTCAAGGTCGCTACCGAATTGGGCAAATGCGGCCATCGCGCGGTACTGAGCAAGGTCGAGACGCAAACGGCCTGCAACCTGTTTCATAGCCTTGATCTGCGCACTACCACCAACCCGCGACACTGATATACCAACGTTTACCGCTGGGCGTATGCCTGAGAAGAACAAGTCTGTCTCAAGGAAGATTTGACCATCTGTGATGGAGATAACGTTTGTAGGGATATAGGCCGAAACGTCGCCCGCTTGGGTCTCGATAATCGGCAGGGCAGTAAGCGAACCGCCGCCCAAATCATCACTAAGCTTTGCTGCTCGCTCAAGAAGGCGTGAGTGCAGGTAGAAAACGTCGCCCGGATAGGCTTCACGACCAGGAGGACGGCGAAGTAGCAGCGACATCTGGCGATAAGCTGTGGCATGCTTTGAAAGATCATCATAAATCAAGAGTGCATGCTTGCCATTATCGCGGAAGAATTCGCCCATTGTGCAGCCTGCAAGCGGCGCGATAAATTGCAGCGGCGCAGAATCAGATGCAGTCGCAGCTACCACGATTGTGTAATCCATTGCACCGTTCTTCTCAAGGGTTTCCACTACCTGAGCAACTGTAGAACGCTTCTGGCCGATAGCTACATACACGCAGATCATATTCTGCCCTTTCTGGTTGATGATTGTATCTATCGCAATCGCTGTTTTACCTGTTTGACGGTCGCCAATGATAAGTTCGCGCTGGCCGCGGCCAACTGGAATCATTGCATCAATTGCCTTGATACCTGTCTGCACTGGCTCATAGACTGAGCGGCGCGCAAGAATGCCTGGGGCAATCTTTTCGATAACGTCCGTCTTAGTAGTATTAAGCGGCCCTTTGCCATCAAGTGGCTCACCCAGAGGCGAAACCACGCGGCCAATCAGCTCATCGCCTACAGGCACAGAGGCGATAGTGCCTGTACGCTTGACAGTGTCGCCCTCTTTGATATGGGCGAATTCACCAAGGACGACCACGCCAACGTTGTCTTCCTCAAGGTTAAGCGCCATACCATAAACATCGCCAGGTAGCTCCACAAGCTCACCAGCCATGATGTTATCTAGTCCATAAATTTTGGCAATACCATCGCCAGCAGAAACGACTGTGCCAATTTCTGCCATCTCCACTTTTTGATCGAAATTTTTGATCTGCTCCCGAATAATCTGGCTGATCTCGTCGGCTTTAATTTGCATAAAGCGAGCTCCTTATAATTAATTCTGTTCAATTCGTTTATTACTATCCTGGCACACCATACTGTATGCTCCATGAAAAACTTTCATTATTAAATTCAAATTTATAGCTTCCGCCAAAGATTGTCATCCCTTGGCCATAACCATCAAATGATAGCCAACATCCACTGTCGATGCAGGAAAAGCCTGCTGCCTCTAAATCTGTGATATAGCTATCAATCATAGCCTTTGGTATTGGTTCTATATAATGGACATTAAAGCTAAGTGCGTCAAAACTATTGCTGAGCACTGTAAAGGCTTCTTGTGCAAGCACAGTGTTTCGTATAGCCGCAAGGGTGTCACTTCTCGCTTTATTTACACCAAGCGAAAAAGTCAGCTTATACGGAATCTCGTCCATCTCGCTATGAGAGCCAGCCGCAAGTTCAATGGTATTTCCTTTTTCATATATTGCTGTCAAGCTCTTGCCAGTAAAACCATGTTCATCATCTTCCCAATCTATCCACTTTTCCTCTTGGTCTGTCACGCTAGTGAAGCCTGCTTTTTGCAAGTCTCTAATATACCGAAAAGGCTTGCTATTGGTGAGCTCGCCTAAATTATACTCCACAGTGATATTCCACTCCGCAGCCTCATCATGAAAGAAAGCAGGAAACATATCCAAATCAGGCATTTCAATTGGCGTCTCTTCTATGCCTGCGAGATAAGAAGCAGTCACAGGTTCTTGCTCTTCCACAGTCAGCTCGCCCTCTTCATACACATACATTTTTGCTGAATCAGCCTCGCCTATAACTCTGCTCAATTCAGCAAAAACATGCCCGTTATCATCGACCACAGCCACATGCACTTCGTCACCAGCCTTGAAATTTGCCAGCCTCATATATGAATATGTGCGCCAGCGATCGCTGCCAGCTTCTGTCTTATAATCGTATATCTCTTCGCCGTTTTTGCTCCATATGTGGTGCATTGTCTGCCCAGACATCTCTTTAAGCTCTGTGAAAAAATAAAGCCTATTTTCACCCAGCTTTGTCAATAGCTCGATTATCGCAGGGTCTACTTCATTTTCATCGCTATCATTTTCATCATCACTTACAGACTCTTCGCCATCTTCGGCTATTGTAGATTCTTCGTCTTTATCTTTAATTAAGTCGGCGGGCTTCGCAATATCATAGGCAAAGGCCAAGCCAAAAGTCGGGTTGCCCTTTTTATCAATCAACTCTAGCACTCCGCGCTCATTATCTGCCTGAAATGTGACAGGCTCCCTATCTATGATAGCTGCCGCAAAATTAAAGCGCGCAACCTCGCCGATGATAGGCTCTTCCACGATTTCAGCTTCGGCCACAGGTTCAGCGCTTGCCGCAGGCTCAGCAGCCTTTTTGCAGGCAGTCAATGCAAAAATCGCAATAAATAGCACAAGCAGAGTCTGTTTCATCAAGTTCTCCATTTTTTATCTTGCGAATATCGCTTCGCTCTTATGAGCCTACGTTTTGTCATTCTGAGCATGACAAAGTATCATTTATATGCCAAGACCCATTCGCTCCACTCAGGGTGACAGAACCATTACGCAATCCAGCGTTATAACCAGCTCGATCAATTGCTCTCGCGTTTAGACCACTCCATAATTCTTATATCTATTGGTTTCCCTATTCCTTCTTCAAATTTCTGCTGATCATCAAATTGATCACTGATGCTTGTTTCATAATCGACATCTGATGGGCTTGTGCTCATGTTAAAAAAGCGCTTAAA
>JAITWL010000372.1 GCA_031285285.1 Deferribacteraceae bacterium
GCCTTCCTAATCATCTAAAATCAGCTCCGTAATGTGCTCAGATAGTTACCTAGCGCGCCTTATCAAAATTAATCTCCGCCTCTGAGCGCTTCACATACACAGGCGCAGCATCCCCAAAAAAAGCATCCACTCTGGGATCTAAGATTGCTCGTGTCAGGCAATCATAACCAATGCTATTTTTCTTGCCATTCACAAATATTATCCCTGCCTGTGGCGGCTCTAGCAGCTGCAATTCTATATCAGAGTGTAGGTCAGTCTTAAAATTATAACGCCGCAATGCATATTCATTCATCCTGATAGCCGCTGCCACGGCGATCTCGTCCTCACTAGACAAGAGCGCCGCTGCATCTAGAGCTGATAAGCCAACGTGCTCTTTTTGTAAGCCAATAGCAATGCCACTCACAGCTGCTACACCTATGCGTATCCCCGTAAATGAGCCTGGCCCGACAATCGATACCCATCTATCTATATCCATAGGTCGCGCGCCTGCCTCAGCCAAAAAGCCCTGCAAGCAAGAGAAAAAAAGCTCATTCATACGACCCTTAGCGCTCTCTGTCCAGCTCTTGCTGAGAATCTCACTTGCATTCTCCATCAGAGTAAAGGATAAGGTTGCGCCAGAAGTATCCGCACATAGCGTTAACATAGCATTCATACATTTTTAGTGTACCTTATGCTATTTCAGAGGTCAACTTAAATTTTGGTGATTATATAACTTTATTTTCATATTTTTCAGATATTCCAGTAACACATCACTGCCTCTGGCTATATCTTCCGTCTTCGCAAGCTCGTCTTTATTGTGGCTGATCCCCTCTTTACAAGGGATGAAGAGCATCCCTACTGGGCAAATCTCAGTGAAATTCATCGCATCATGGCCTGCGCCAGAAGGCATCACCAAATGCGCTATTCCAAGCTTTTCAGCTGTTTTGGATAGCTTTGCACACAGCGTATCATCTAACTTCACAGGGTCGGATTCTGATACTCGGCTGATGCTGCATCCTAGACCGCCTTCTGTAGCTATTTTCTGCGCCTTAGCCTCAGTATTTTGCAGCACACGCTCACGGCTAGCCTTATCTATCCCGCGGATATCTATCCCCAGCGTAGTTTCGCCTGGCACCACATTGAATACATTAGGTGTGTTGCGCACTATCCCCACTGTGGCCACGCTTGCATTGGCTAGCTCTGCCTTACCAAATTGTTCCACGGCTACGATCAGCTCGGCCGCAGCCACTAGCGAATCTTTTCGCAGATCCATTGGCGTTGCGCCAGAGTGATCCTGATTGCCAGTGAATTTGACCCACATACGCACAGGGGCAGCAATGCTATTGACCACACCCAGCGTGAGCCCCTTCACCTCCAGCACACGCCCCTGTTCGATATGGAGCTCCAGATACTGCTTGAGCTTTGTGATCTTCGCAGGGTTTGCCTTATAACCGCGGCCTATCATGATATCATAAAGTGAAGTATTGTCGGCATTTGTAGCCTTTTTTAGAGATGCCTCTGTGAGGTTGCCAGTCACAAGCTTGCTGCCGACAGTGGCAATGCCAAATACACTAGATTCTTCCATGCGAAAGATGCCCACTTTCACTGGTATATCAAGCTTTTCGTCCTGTAGTTTCTTCAGGATGAGCATCCCTGCAAGCACTCCTGCGATGCCATCAAACTTACCGCCCTGCAGCACCGAATCTAGGTGAGAGCCAATGAGCGTGTAATCGCCTTCGCCTGTGCCATTATAGATGAACGTATTGCCGACTTCGTCCACACAATGTTTCAAGCCATATTCGCTGCCGATTTTCACCACAGCTGCAATCATCGCATCTTCCACATCAGTGTAGCCCATGCGAGATGTGCTTCCATCATCATTGACACCAATATTATCCAGAATGGCAAACCACTTATCCAATAAAGCTACATCATTCATAAAAATACCTCACATACATGTTGAAATGTAGTTTAATCCATTTTTGTATTATTTGCAACTGCCCAAAATCCATACAATTTTAGTTATACAATTTTAGAATCACCTCTTTTTCCGACATCACCTCTTTTTCCTATTGACACCAGATGGGGATTTTATTATATTTATTTTATCGACTGATAGTCGGTCTATAATTTATTATGAGGTGCACTATGTTTAAAAAGTTTTTAATTTTGCTTGCAATGCTCAGCTTTGCTCTTGTTGGTTGTGGTGATGCTGATGAGACTGATGCTAAATTTATTTTAACCACGAATGTATCTGGCAAGGTCGTTAAAGAGGATAAGTTTAAATCTACCTCCACAGATATCCAAGATATTCTTGGCATTATGCACAATAGTGGCAGCTCAAATATTGCGAATTTTAGCGATAAACAAAAGACATCAATAAGAGTTTCTTGCAGAGTTGGCAATAATGAGCTCGAATTTGCTATCAGGCTTGATGGCTTTGATGAAAAATGGTATCAAGCAGGCTCTGCAGACGACATAGACGGCAAAAAGCTAGAGACAGCAATGATCGACGCGCTGATAGATTGGGTGAAAAAGCAATATGATTCCATGCCAGCAGGTGGCGAATGGGAATATAAAACTGAAGAACGCACCATAACTATTGATGATATACATGGGCACTAATAAAAAATTAACTACATGAAAATTAACGCTTTTATGAATATTAATTTTATGTTAACATTCGGAAGCGTGTATAATTCATGGAGGGTTAATTTATGAAAGGTGATTCAAAACTTATTGATGCATTAAATGGGCTGCTGGCTGATGAATTGACAGCTATCAACCAGTACATGGTGCATGCAGAAATGTGCGAAGACTGGGGCTATGGCCGCTTGGCAGGCACTATCAAAAAACGTGCTATAGTGGAGATGAAACATGCAGAGAAGCTGATTGAGCGCGTGTTATTTCTTGAGGGGCAGCCTGTGGTATCAGTGCTCAATAAAATCACTATCGGCAAAAATGTGCAAGAGATGGTGAAAAATGACCACAAAGCCGAGGCGGAAGCCATCAAAGCCTACAATGCTGCTATGGCAGTGGCTGCCACCGCTAAAGACAATGCCACTCGCAAAATATTGCAAGATATCCTGAAAGATGAAGATGCCCACATCGATTTGCTAGAAGAGATGCAAGATCAAATAGAGCAAATGGGCATACAAAACTTTCTCGCCAATCAGGTGGATAACGGCTAGCACTTTGCATTTATACAAGGCCAAAGCCGTTTGTCATTCTGAGCAAAGCGAAGAATCTTGGCTGGCTGTAGGTTAAGACCCATTCGCTACGCTCAGGGTGACAGCCATTAAATTCTAAATATACCCTGAG
>JAITWL010000377.1 GCA_031285285.1 Deferribacteraceae bacterium
TTTCTGGATTGCGGGTCAAGCCCGCAATGACGTTATCTATTGTTTCATCGCGACTTTATAATAATGCAATTCTTATCTAGAATTGGAATTATAGCCGAATTGCAGATTTTTGTAAACTAATTATACAAGCAAAGATCAATCCCAGATCTTATACACCCAAGTATTCAGATACTGATCCAGCATATCAGCTGTATGCTGCGGCCTATTTAGGCTAGAGGCATAGCGTTCAAAGTATGCAAGCCTTTCTTCTATCCACTGATTAAGCGTTTCATCTGGCTGCATCTTTCCAAGCTCTTCATTGCCACGCTTTTTTGCCAATAGCTTATTGAAATTATCCAGCACATCGCCACTCAGATAGCCCAATAGCTTATCAATCTCCATCGGTGGCGTGCTACCAGTGTCTTCTATATATTGGCAAGCCAGAATTGGGCGGAAAATATAGAGATATTTCTTCATCAGCACAGGATTTGCACCCTTGATATAGGCATTCCAATTATTTGTAGCCATATGAAGATAGTGGTGAATAGATGGCTTGGGTTGATAATATAGTGATGATAGTGCTCTGAGCGCTTCGGCAGCCTCTGGCCGCTCAGCATATACTATAGGGCTTCGCAGCCACTCAAAAAGCGAAGGATTGCTTCTATGCAATAATGTCAGCGCTTTGCGAATATCCCAGCCTGATAGATCAAGCTCGCCATCCATCAGCTCAATAACATCCCTATCAGGAAACACTTTCAGATACCAAGCAGGCCGATTGACATAGATAAAGCGCACATCCCAATCGCTATCGGCCGATGAAAAGCCCCATGCGCGTGATCCGCTCTCCACAGCTAGGATAATGCGGATATTATGCTGCATCTCTATATTTTGTAAATTTTTCTTGATCAAAGCCTTCATTAAGAGCCTGCTGTCACAGCCTTATCATTCAGCTGCTTTTTAAAAACATAACGTATCACTTTATCTCTGTCGGAGTCTGTAATCTTTGCAAATTGTAGCCCCCAGCCAGTGTTGAGATCTTGTGGCACGCGAGCGCCAATGGCTCTTACGCGCCGTAAGCCAGGCACTGCTTCGCAAAAATCCACCTCTATCTCTTGTGATTCTTTGATAGGAATATCCGCGGAGCTTATGCCATCCAGCATTAGCCCGCCGCCCGATATATTGATGCAATTGGCATTGTATTCAGTGCTTTCTAAGTGTATCTGATCGCCTTCGCCCACTAGCTCTGAGATTATCACCTTGATAGGGAATAGAGTATCAATGCGGTAATAGCCCCTGCGCTCAGCGCGCATCATCTCAGCAGGATATTCCAGCACCAACACTGGCCGCTCGTGGAGCAAAACACGATTTTTAACTGTGGTGCTGAGGTAATACTGCCCAGAACCCATATAGAAATAGCCTTCGATTTGAGCGCCAATAGCCAATGGCACAAAGACATCCTTCTTCATCGGCATAGATATTGCGAAGCCCGAAGCGCTAGCCAGAACGATATCAGCAGTCATCGAACTCGAAGAATCCGATGTCAAAAATAGCTGCAACCCAGCTTTGATAACTGATTTAACATTAGTTATGCGCTCCATGAACAATCCTTTTATTATTCCAATTCTAAATTAAAGTTTCCATAATTCTGTCATCGCGAGGCTCATGCGAAGCAATCCAGCTTCGCAATGACGAAGGATAAAGGCATATTTTATCAAGAATTGGAATTACTTTGCAAAACTCTAGTAAACTCTAACTCTTTATTCGGCTATTTTATTTATTTTCTTCAATTATTTTTAGATACTAAAATGGATGAATGCGGGAGTGGGTGCGGCTGTAAGGTTTTCGGACTAATAAGCTACAAATAGCCTATTAACACCAGCATGCTGTCTGCTGCATCTGATTTTCCTGTTTTCACAGCTAGATCAAGCTGTGCCATGCTATGTATCATTCTAGCAGCTTCTTCGGGTTTCCATTTGCGGTAGACCTTATCCACTGTGCGCATGAAGTAAGTCTTCCCATTAAATAATGGATTGGCTGGGCCATATAGCTTTTCATTCGTCAGCTTAAAGTATAGGCCTGCCATATAAGAAGCTAGCATATAGAAAACGCCATCAAGACCTGGTGTTATTGTGTATAGTTGCAAGCATTTTTCACGACGCCTATCCATGAAGGCATCTAGAAATACGAATACTGTTTCGCTTTGTTGGCCACTGATACAGCTCAGCAGCTCAGCGCCACTGGGCTTCTTTCCATGAAAATATAGACCTGCTTTCTGCGCCTCACTTTGAATCTTGATCATATCGCCATCAGTCAATAAGCCTATCTGCGCAGCTGTGCCCTCGTCTATGGCGCAGCCCTGCGCAGCAAACACAGCTTTGATATCGCTATTCCTTGCTGCCTGCCCCTTCCCTTCCATAAGCAGTTCGAAACCATTTGCTTTGGCTGCTTTTTGCAAGGTGGCTGTCTTTTTCGCATCAGAGCCAAGGATTAGCACTGCTGCACCATCAGCACGCGCAACTTGAGCGAGAAACTCATCCTGCTTCTTTATATTATCTGCATGCTTCAATATCAGTAGCTTATATTCATGGAAAAGGCTAGGAGTGAAGAGGGTGCTGAAAAAATCCTCAAGCTCAAAGTCCTCCGCGTAGTAGGAGTGGGTTTCAGGTTCTTCGAGCTTGGCAATAAGGCTCTCAGCCGTGCTATTCAGGAAATAGTCTGATCCGATGATAATGGCTCTAGGAAGTTTCAAATTCATATTTAAACGCTGTAAAAATTGTTTTTGTTAATTCATCAAAAGCGCCTTGTTCACTCTGCTGATAGCTCTTGATATCAGCCCCAGTGGCAAAATTTTGATCTCTTGTCAGGCTGCGATTATATTTGATTGCACCCTGCTTATCTCGCACAACAATATGATAAGTGAGCTGCATATTAGAGGTGAGTGCTTCTTGAGTGCTAGACACAATAGCAGAGGTGATGCTTTTCTGCGTCAATACTATCTGCGCAATATAATCAGCCTCATCAGGCGCCTCAAGCATGCCATAATTCTGCATAAAGCGTGTGATATTCTGCTCCATCACATTATTTATGGTCAAATCAGTGCTAGTATTGCGGATAGATTCAATATATATGGTCTTTTTCTCTTGCCCATATCCCACAATATGGTAGCCGCAGGCATTTAGCAGGAGTGTGATGGCAAAAAGGAAGATAACGCGTGTTTTCATATTTTATCTTTGCTCCAAACGACCCATTCGCTTCGCTCAGGGTGACAGCACACGTCATTGCGGCCTTGAGCCGCAATCCAAAATAAATCCAGTGCGGAGACGTTATCAATTAAGCACTATTTCCCATTGGATTAATCCTAGATTGCGGGTCGAGCCCGCAATGACGCAACTTTTTCGTTTCATGGCAAGTCAATTGCGAGACTCCACGAAGCAATCCAGTGCTCCGAATAGCTTTGGTCATCATAATCCTGAGGTCTGGATTGCTTCGCAGAGCCTCTCAATGACGTTCGTACAGGGGCGACTAGTCGCCCCCTAGGAATCTTACGCGCCTAATTTTCCTGCCAAGTCGCGTATCTCAGCTGCTTTGTTTGTCTGTTCCCAAGTAAATTCGCTTCTGCCAAAGTGACCATAGGCCGCAGTGTTTCTGAATATTGGTTTTTTCAAATCAAGGCTAGCGATGATAGCTTTTGGTGTAAGGTTAAAAATCTTTGCGATTATCTTTGAGATTTCACTTTCGGGGATTTTACCTGTGCCAAATGTGTTCACTGAGATTGATACAGGCTCAGCAACGCCGATAGCATAGGCAAGCTGTAATTCGCAACGCTCGGCAATGCCTGCTGCTACGATATTTTTAGCTACCCAGCGCGCTGCATAGGCCGCTGAACGGTCAACTTTGGTTGCGTCCTTGCCACTAAATGCTCCGCCGCCGTGACGCCCTGAGCCGCCATAGGTATCGACAATTATCTTGCGACCTGTCAAACCGCAGTCTCCCATTGGGCCGCCGATCACAAAACGCCCTGTAGGGTTGATATGATAGAGGATTGACTTGTCATCAAATAGCTCAGCTGGTATTTCTGGCGCCACTACGAGCTTGATGATATCTGCACGTAGCTTAGCCATGTCAACTTCTGGTGCATGCTGGCTAGAAACCACTACTGTATGCACTTTTACAGGCTTGAGGCCGTCATACTCAATTGTGACTTGAGTTTTGCCATCTGGGCGGAGATAGTCAAGTGTGCCATCTTTGCGCAGCTTAGACATGCGCAGCCCCATCTTATGCGCCAGCATGATTGGCAGTGGCATCAGCTCTGGAGTTTCGTTGCAGGCATAGCCAAACATCAATCCTTGGTCGCCAGCGCCGCCAGTATCCACGCCCATGGCGATATCGGGCGATTGTGAATGCAGAGTAGATATGACAGCACAGGTGCTGGCGTCGAAGCCAAACTTTGCCCGAGTATAGCCGATATCGGCGATTACTTGTCGAGCAATATCCTGTATCTCCACATATGCTTTGGTGGTTATTTCCCCAGCGACCACGCATAGGCCAGTAGCCACGAGCGTTTCGCAAGCAACGCGGCTGTCAGGGTCTTTCGCCAGCAAGGCATCAAGCACCGCATCAGATATCTGATCGGCCATCTTATCTGGGTGGCCTTCAGTCACTGATTCGGAGGTGAACAAATGTGTGTTTTTCGACATTGTTTAGGTCCTTTTTTCCTTTATGAATTTTTGTACTCTTTAATGTACACTTGCATCTGATCTTTCAGCTGCAATTTTGATTTCTTAATTTCTTTAATACGCGCCTCCACAGCAACAGGGAAGTATTTGAGACTATACAGCGCCTCCAGATCCTGCTCAAGTAGTATGTGTTGATCCAAAAGTGTGTGGAAATCTGTGTTATTTGCAGCGAGATAGTCCACAATATCAAGATCTGTCTGCATCTCTAACCCCCTAAATAAAATACCAAAGAAATCTTTGGATTTGCTTTGAAATTTTAAACTATATTTCGCGACTCATCTGCATAGCATCCTTACCCTGCCCATAATAATTGCGGATGACCCGATTTTTCTTAAAGCCATGTTTTTCATACAAGCCGATGGCTGCGCTGTTTACAGGATCAACTTCTAAGTGCCACACTTTCACGCGGTGTGCTTCTATAGCAAAGCTCAACAAGGCCGAACCAATACCCCTATTGCGCCAACCCTTATCAACAGCGAGGGCAACCACTTCCCCCTCACCCTGTATATCCCAAATTATAAGATAGCCCACAGCTGTTGCCGAACTCGCAAGCTGAATTGTCGAGCCTTGCTCCTTGGTGTAGATATACAGATACGAAAAATCTTTATAGAATTCAGCCTCAAATGACGCGACAGACCAAGGAATGGTGAACGATCTCTGCGAGATCCCCAACATACTTGGCATATCAGCCGCTGACGCCTTCCGACTC
>JAITWL010000128.1 GCA_031285285.1 Deferribacteraceae bacterium
TTATATCCATTCAGAAAAGATTTGATTATCTTCTGTTGAGCCTGCTAAGCTAGTATTGGAAAATCATTGGGAATGTTTTCTGATGGAAAATTGTCCAGCAAAAATTTCATCAAAAACAAAGTAGCCGAAAAGGATTGGGAAGGATGAGTGATTTTACATGGGAATGTACAACTATTTAAATTTTCAAGATCTTTGCCCACACTGCAAAGAAAATTTGCAATTTCAAGCAGAGATCAAAATTGCTTTTTTAAATCTTGATAGCTATTGTGTAGGAGATAAGCTCAACTGGAAAAATAAGGCACATAAGGCCTCAGATATTTATGCCGGCTATGTCGAATGTGATAATTGTGCCAAAGACTTTTGGATAGATGTGATAGTAAAGGAAGATATTATTTCTGCAATAAAAATATCTAAAAAAGAAGGGTATATCAAATAATGACCTACCAAGCCAAACGCCGCATAATCCGCATAATCATATTTGTCCTTTTTTTCCTACTGCCGTTTATCGCTATAAACGACAAGCCTATCGTGCGTTTTGATTTTCATGAGCTTAGTATCTTCATATTGGGTACACAGCTAAGTGCTTCGCATATTTTCCCCCTGCTTTTGCTCTGCTTGGCTGGTCTATTCTTTTTTATTATGGTCACTCAGCTTTTTGGGCGCATCTGGTGCGGCTGGCTATGCCCACAGACCTTGCTACTTGGGCTGAGCAATGATCTCGTAGGGGCAAGGTTCGCCCGCCCGATTAAGATAGGGGTGAATCTCCTTATCTCCACTGCTTTTGCGGCTGGGCTGCTCCTATATACTATGCCACCAGCGGATTTCGTAGCGAGGCTTATGGCTGGCGATCTGTTGATTCTGTGTGTGCTAGCTCTAGTGATCTTTCTTGATTTGCAATTCATTGGGCGGCGCTTTTGCAAGACTATCTGCCCTTATGCCAATTTTCAATCGGTGATGTATGATGTGTACACTGTGCGCATAGGTATGTTGCCTGATAAAGCGGATGAGTGCACTCATTGCAACGCCTGCGTGAATAGCTGCCCCACTGGGATTGACATCAGAGAAGGGCTAAATAATAAATGTGTTGCCTGTGCAGCTTGTGTAGATACATGCGCAGATGTGGGCGCTAGCTGCCTAGGCTATTTCCCACAGGCCAAATTCAAGCTAAATAAAGCCGTGAGCCTTGTGCTGGCGTTAGCTTTTCTAATAACAGGATTGCTAATGCTTTCTAATATAGGTGGGATCACTGCCACCCTTAGTGGAAATCAAGAGCTGACGCTTACAAGCAGCTATGCTGACACTGTGGTGCTCCAGCTGGAAGGCATAAACGAGAGCTATACACTTGAGAAAGGCGAAAGCGTAATTGTGCCGTTACCCACAAGAGATATCATCACCTTGCATATCTATCAAGGCCGTAAGGAAGATACCCAAGAGATAAGTTTGCATGATTTGCAATTGGAGCGGCTGTAATGCGCCTGCTGTTTATTGCCATAATATTGGCCTTCCTGACAGTGTTGCCAGTGGTAATCATAGGAATCAAGCATGGCGATGGTGCATACACCACCAACACCTACAATCGCAGCCTCGACTATGATGAAGGCCGCAAAATAGCCACTGCGCAGCCTATAATCTGGGGCGAGCCAGCCTGTGTTGACAGCCAATGCAGCCTGCCATACACAAGCTCGCAGGATTTTAGCCTGCGGATATTCCGTCCAACGGATAATACCGAACTACTAACAGCTAAAGATAGCGAGCAAGTGAGCTTTCGAGATATGGGCAGCGGCTGGTATGTGCTGAAAGTGGATTATGAGAAAGATGCAGTGCTGGTGAGCGATGAAAGCTCGATCTATATAAAGTAAGAAGCAAAATATCACAAAATTTACATTTTTGTCGTGACAAAGTGCTCACTTCACTCTATAATGCCATCACTTATGAAATACCTTAAAGCCCCTAGAAGGGGTTTGGGGTTGTCGCAAGACGAGCCACAAAGTGGCGACTGAATTGCGGAGCGGCGTACCATAGTGCTGGCTTTGCCAGCCGAGGATAAAGCCGCAATCCTCGAAGGTCGAAGACCTGAGATTTTATTAATTGAAGAGGTTATATGAAAAATAAAAATATAATGCTCCCTAATTTGCTAACACTTCTGGGAATGCTTTGCGGAATCTATTCTATAGTATTGGCTTCGAATAATAGCACTGAGCGTGCTGCAATTTTTATACTATTTGCTGCTATATTTGATGCGCTTGATGGCAAGGTTGCTCGCCTTGTGAATGGCGAGAGTGAGTTTGGCATACAGCTTGATTCACTTGCGGATCTGGTATCTTTTGGCGTTGCGCCTGCGTTTTTGATCTTTCAATGGCAGCTGGAGCAGTATGGGCGCGTGGGAATCATGGCTATGTTTCTCTTCGCGGCTTGTGGTGCGCTTCGCTTAGCACGCTTCAATGTGCAAACTAAGAAAATAGGCAATCTTTTCTTTGTGGGCATGCCTATCCCAGGTGCAGCGGGCATATTGGTGTCGAGCGTGCTATTTGTATATGAGCTTGGCCTGCGAGGCTGGGAGTATCTGCCATATGTCTATCTGGCGCTGGTGGTGCTGCTTGCCTTCTTGATGGTTAGCACAGTCCCTTATTATAGCTTTAAGAAGCTTGGTTTCTTAAAAACGAAGCCATTTAACACAATAGTGATCCTTGTGGTATTCCTTGTTATAGTGGGCAGTGCGCCTAAAATAACAGTATTCACAGTGGGTTTATTATATATGATATCTGGCTTTGTGATGATCCCTATAGCTAGGCGACTTGCCCTACATGCTGAGAAAAAAGAAGTTAGCCAATAAGGCTGTGGTAGAAATTATGATTACACCCGCCTAGTTGGCGGGTTTTTTGTTGCAATGACGGAATTATGGAAACGAATAATATATGATTTTGTCAAGCAAAAGGAGCTTTGTACATGAGTACTGAACGTTATATTAAATTTTTTGACACCACTCTGCGCGACGGTGAGCAATCGCCCAGCTTCTCTATGAAGCGTGAGGACAAGCTTGCTATGGCTCTGCAGCTGGAGAAGCTTGGGGTTGATGTCATAGAGGCTGGCTTTCCAGCTTCATCACCAGAAGATTTTGAATCAGTGGCCGATATCGCCAACAGTATCAAAAGCTCCATAGTGGCTGGGCTTGCACGAGCAAATAGGAGCGACATTGAAACGGCATGGTCTGCACTCAAAGGTGCTGCTAAGCCACGCATACATGTGTTTATCGCGACTT
>JAITWL010000135.1 GCA_031285285.1 Deferribacteraceae bacterium
TTAAAGGGAGTGGTGCTGATAAGGCGAGCATAGAACTTACAGTGGGAGCAAGCTCATTTTGGGATAGCCCTGTTGAAGAGCAACTAGAGCAACTCAGATATACAATATCATTTGGGCAAAACAAGCAACAATTCGAGATACTATATGAAAGTATTGCACAAGCTTCAATGGGCTTGCCATTTCATACAGAATATGAAAATTTTTCAAAGATGGATTCCTTAATTCAACTAGGTTATGATAAAACACAACCAATACTTGCTCAACCACAATATTTTAATAGCGAAGTGTTGAAACTTGCACGTAATCTAAGTAAAACTTCTATATACCGCGACTGGATTTTTGGCAGAAATGCCCCAATACGCAAACCACAAATCATGGACTTGCCCAGTGATTATCTTGAACCAAGTTGTGAAAATCTTTGCCTTGTTTTAAATCAAATAGGCGAGGACGCAATAGCGAAAAAGCGCCTCTTGAAAGAGCTACAAACTTTCTATGATGGAGTTGAAGATTATGAAATAAAAGCATATGATAACTATATGCACTTATTCTTTTATGAAAAAGGTTTGTCATCACCTGTATCAGCTACACGCTTGTCAGATGGCACTCTTCGTTATCTATGTCTACTAGCTATCCTATGCAATCCAACACCACCACCACTTGTTTGTATTGAAGAGCCAGAGCTTGGTTTGCATCCTGATATTTTGCCAAGTTTGGCAAAATTATTAGAGGAAGCTTCAGAGCGCTGTCAATTGATTTTCACTACTCACTCTGAAGTGTTGGTAGATTCATTCACTCATAATCCAGAAGTTGTGCTTGTAGCTGAGAAATATGAGGGTGAAACACAATTAGAACGCCTAAATGCTGAGCAACTAAAGGTCTGGCTTGAAGAATACAAGAGCCTAGGAAACCTATGGAGTAGTGGGCATCTTGGGGGCAACAGATGGTAGCTGTCAAAGTGTTTGTGGAAGGTGGTGGCGATAATAATCGTGCGCTTACCAATGAGTGTCGTGCATCATTCGCTTCATTCATAAGAAAGGCGGGTTTGGTAGGTCAAATGCCAAAAATTATTCCGTGTGGTGGTAGGCAAATTGCTTATAAGAGATATTGCATAGCAATCAATAATGGTGAGCGTGCGTTCCTATTAGTAGACAGTGAATCAGCCGTCTCTGATGCCAGTCCATGGCAGCATTTGCTTACACGAAAGGGAGATAACTGGTCTTGTCCCACTGGTGGCAAGGATGAAGACTGCCACCTCATGGTGCAGGTCATGGAAACATGGTTTCTTTGTGATACTGACACATTAAAAGCCTATTATGGACAAGGTTTTAACGAAAACTGCTTGCCAAAAAACAATGATGTTGAAAAAATATCAAAGCAAGATATTGAACAAGCCTTAAAAATTGCGACTAAAAGCACTAAAAAAGGCGAATATTCCAAAGGTGCACATTCTTTTGAAATATTAGCACAAATTGACCCTCATAAAATTTTACAGCAATCGCAATGGGCGCAGCGTTTTATAAATGCACTTGTTGATAAAATGAATCAAATAGCGTAAACTGAACACTAGTTCAGTTACTAAGGATTCCTCAGTAACTGAAAATTAAACTAGAAGCATAAAGGAGCATAAACTAGCATAATGTCTATAATATTAGCAATTGTTGCCCTCGGCATCCTCATATTGGTGCATGAATTGGGGCATTTTATAACGGCGAAGCTTTGTGGTGTATGGGTGGAGCGCTTTTCCATTGGCATGGGGCCTATCATCTGGTCGAAGAAGCGTGGTGACACGGAGTATGCGATTTCGGCTGTACCTTTGGGCGGCTATGTCAAGCTCCATCGCATGTTTGCTGATGAAGAAGCTGTGGAAGGCCGCGAAGATCAAGCATTCTTCAATAAGTCTATCCCCAAGAAGCTATTAGTGATCACGGCTGGCGTGCTCTTCAATATGCTTTTTGCTGTGCTGGTGTTTGTTATCATCTTCATGGCAGGCTATAAGACTTATGGGCCCATAGTTGGCACAGTTGCACCTGACGGTATCGCCGCTATGGCTGGTATGCAGGAAGGCGATCGTATAGTGTCAGTAGATGGCGCGGATGTACGCTCTTGGGATGAGTTTCTTGAGCAGCTTAGCCTTGGTGGCACTAATGTGACTATTGAACGCGCAGCAAGCCAGCAAGATATATTGATAAAGCCTAATTTTATTGATTATACGCATCCTCTCACAGGTGAGACCCTGCAATATGCTGACATTGGCGCAGATTTTGTAACCCCGCCAGTTGTAGGCACTGTCAGTGCTGGCTTTCCTGCTGCTATAGCAGGGATACAGAAGGGCGATACTATCCTTAAAGTTGCAGGGATAGCTGTCTCTAAGTGGGCAGATATTGGCCAATTGGTGCGGCCTCGCGCAGATATGCTCACGGAAGTGATTGTGCAGCGCGGTACTGACACCCTGCGAATAGGTATAACCCCACAGGCAAATGAGCAAGGCGATGGCATACTTGGCATAATGATGGCTGAGGGTGACACTATCATTCGCGAGAACCCCGCAGTGGCATTTGTGCGCGGTATAGAGCGCACGGGTGAGATGACAGCGGCTATCATTGGGGGTATCAAGCAGCTAATCACTGGCAAAGTGTCTAAAGATAACCTTGGCGGGCCGATACTCATCGTGCAAGAGGGCGCACGCTCGGCGGAGGGCGGCTACGAACGCTATCTATCGTATATGGGGCTGATTAGCATTAATTTGGCTATTTTGAATCTGCTGCCCATTCCTGTGCTTGACGGCGGCTATGTAATTATGTTTATATATGAGGGTATCCGCCGCAAAAGGATGGGCGTGAAAATGCGCGAACGTGGGCAGATGGTTGGCATGGCGCTCTTGGGATTGCTGATGGTTTTTGCCTTTTATAATGATATTTTTAGATTTTTAAGATAAGGAG
>JAITWL010000191.1 GCA_031285285.1 Deferribacteraceae bacterium
GTTTGATGCAAAAAAATTGATTCGATATTGCAAAACATCAATCTACCACCCTTATTGTAGTGTGAGTTTTAATCCTTTTTTTGCGATTATTGCAAAAATGGGAGAATTCCATATTCGAATTTTTGGCGTAAAAATAGCACGCATAAAGGTGCGATAGAAATAAAGTTAATATTGGGGAATTCAAATGGATAAGATATCAGTGATTATGCCAGCTTACAATGCTAGCTCGTATATTAACAAATCAATTGAATCGGTCATTGTGCAATCCTATTCAAATTGGGAACTAATTATAATTGATGATGGTTCAACAGATAGCACTTTGGCTATAGTTCAAGACTTTACTAAAAAAGACAACCGCATTATTTTTAGATCACAAGCAAACGCAGGGCAGTCTGTTGCTCGTAATATTGCGTTAGATTTGGCAACAGGCGATTACATAATGTTTCTGGATGCAGATGATATATTTGTCAATGATAGAGTATTTGAAAATTGTGTAACATCAATGAGATTAGGTTATGGGCTTACTTGCTTTAATGCAACAAATGGCAAAGATAGGTTCATCTGTGGTCCCAATGGGCCAAATATCTCAATGGAAATATTTGTACCACAAAATAAATACGTGGCATCATTTTCAAATGTATGGCTTGGTTGTTTTCGTCGTGACATTATAGAGCAACATAAAATACGTTTTGCAGTTGGGCGTATTTTTGAAGATTGGGAATTTATGATTAATTACACTACTTTTTGCAGTGTAATCAACTACATAAATGCAAGTTGGTATTTTTATACACCTAATCCCACAAGCACAACTGCTCACTTGGGATTGAAAGTTTTTGATCTATTTGTGATCTATAAGTTACTAAAAGATAAATTGGGTGACTTATGGCAATTTTACGAACCAATAACAACACTAAAAATGCTGCATTGCATGTTCGATTTTTATAATAACCTCAAAAAGGATATAAAAGACAAAGATATTCTTGAAAATTATTTACTTAAAACAAAAGAGGTGATAAATACTACAACACCTGAAGTTTACATTACTAGCCTAAACATAGTATATCCTAACATCAAGGCATTTTATGATATAATCAAAAATAGTCAATCTTTGATTCTTGAAGAATTTACTAAAATTGACAAACAGATGAACACTTGCAGTAGGGCTGCAAATATCATAACATTGCTGATACCCATCCGCAATTTTCGCAAGGCTCTTAGGTTTAAACTTAAACATGGACTGTTTAAGTTATTTTTTGAAAATAAACAAAGATAAAGTAAATTTAAAAATATGGTGCAAGGTATTCAGTATAAATGAGTCTGTAAAAGATTTTGTGTAAATGCGTAACATGCCTTATACTAGGCGAAGGAGTATTTACATGCAAGAATCAGAAGCATTGAGATTAGCAGGCGAATTTTTGGATAAAATGCCTGCCATCAAGACAGAATCAGATTTATCAGTTCTCAGCCGAGCCCTGAAGAAGCTCACAGTAGAGCGTGCTTTGAGTGCAGAGCTTGATTATCATTTAGAGACCGAAGAATTACCCAATAGCCGCAATGGCTACTCATCCAAGACGATCCACACAGAAGATGGTGCCATAGAGCTGATAACGCCCCGTGATCGCAACTCCACCTTTGAGCTAGCGATGTATTAATTTCTGCCTTAAATTGAAAATAAGGATCAGTTTTACACGCATCATGCATATTGACATCAAAATAGAATTATGCTAATTTCTCATCGAAAAATGAATTGAGGAATTCTATGAGAAGAGCACTTTTTCACGGAGTAGTACTGTGCATCCTATGTCTATTGAGTTTTACGTCCATTATATCTTGCGACAGCGGCTACACTAGGATGGGTGACAGTGATGACAATCCTATTGAACCAGAACCACCAATTGAAGGCCTACACCAATATTGCCGCCTATGCTGACTCTCAGTCCGCAATATGCTTCGTCTACTGAGTCTACAGCCTTCACCGTGCATGTAGACGACGAAAGCTACGTCTATGTGGATTTTGTAGAATACGACTGCCCAATGGAGTCAGATCCACAAGGTAATCCGCCTACTTTCACCGTTGAAGCGATGAATAACATAAGCACTTGCAGCATCACGCTGGTATATAGCAAGGCTGGGCAAGAGGTTGAAGTCACCATCGAAGTGGAAGCATTGTAAAACGCGAAGGATTAGAGCATTTGCAAAAACTTATTTCTTTATAAAATCAATAAAATTTATATAGTCTAGCTCAGCAATGCATCAAGGCTGGTTACATTCACCCTTGATATAAAGAAAATCACGCTATCGCCAGCTTGCAATGCAAAGTTGCCATCAGGAATGATGCTTTTGCGGCGTCTATTCACGGCGGCTATCAGGCAGTTTGGTGGCAATTGTATGTCTTTGATAGCTAATTTCACTAATGGTGAATTGTCTGTGAGTGTGGCTTCGATAGTCTCAGCGTTGCCATCAAATATTGAGTGCACGCTGCGCACATTTCCTTTACGTATATATTTTGATATACTATTGATAGCGCAGAATTTTGGGCTTACAGTGGCGTTGATACCTATGCTTGCAGCAAGTGTGATATAGCTAGTTTTCTCCACCAGTGCTACAGCGCGTTTGATGCCCATACTTTTGGCATATAGACCACTCAAGATATTGAGCTCCTCATTGCCAGTGCAGGCCACTATTGCATCCATAGTCTGCACATTTTCATCGCTATAGAGCTGGTGATCGGAGATGTCGCCATTCAGCACTAGCGCCTCTGGCAAGATATCGGCGATATATTTGCAGCGCTCATAGTCTTTATCTAGGATCACGACGGAACGGCCGCGCGATAGCAGCATATCTGCCACTCTGAGGCCAATAATTGTGCCACCGATGATCAAAATCTTGCGCATCTTATCATTTTGGATGCCAAATATCTTAGAAAGCCTATAGAATGTCTTGCGCTGGGCAACGATATAGACCAAATCTTCTTCTTCGATGGCAAAATCACCTTTTGGAAAGTGTAACTCACCTTTACGCGCAACGCCAGTGATCACAAAGCTTTCCATCAAGCCCATGCGGATTTCTCTAACAGTCTTGCCGATCATATAGTTTTCGGCGTCCACATTGAATTCGCGCAGCTGCACATCAGTGTTTTCAAAGATCGTGACTGTGCTTGCTGCGCCCTGCTCCACGATGTGGACAATATCTATGGCGGCTTCTTGATCAGGGTTGACGAGATAATCCACGCCAGAGATACGGCTATCGAAGGCTCGCGATTCGGAATACTGCACATTGCGCACTCTTGCAATCTTCACTGGCACGGAATATTCTGCTGCCACAAGAAAGCAGGCGATGAGATTAATTTCATCCTGAGCAGTGGCGGCTATA
>JAITWL010000195.1 GCA_031285285.1 Deferribacteraceae bacterium
CAATACCGTGCCGCCAGGGCAACGAAATATTGGCATGGTATTTCAAAATTATGCCATATTTCCGCACCTTTCGGTGAAGGGCAATGTGGCCTTTGGCCTTACTAATCGCAATGTGTCAAAGGCTGATATTGATCGCCGCGTGGATGAGATACTCAAGACAGTGGAAATGCTTGAACATAAAGATAGCATGCCTGATAAGCTATCTGGAGGTCAGCAACAGCGTATTGCTCTAGCGCGAGCGATAGTGATCCACCCTGATATCCTTCTGATGGATGAGCCGCTATCGAATCTTGACGCGAAACTACGCGTCAGCATGCGAAATGCTATCAAGGCTATCCAGAAATCTGTCAATATCACAACAATATATGTCACACATGACCAAGAAGAAGCGATGGCGGTATCTGACAGGATTGCCATAATGCATGCTGGCGTATTGCAACATATTGGCACACCACGTAATATATACCACCGCCCTGCAAATACCTTTGTGGCTACATTTATAGGCCATAGCAATATTCTAAATGCCCATCTGGTCAATGGAAAGCTACAGCTTACCAATGATTATGCTGAGCCAATGAATAATCTTGATCTGCCAGCAGGCGTAGGTAATGATACGGCAGTGCTTGTATCAGTGCGTCCAGAAGAATTTATTGTGATTAAAGGCGATACGGCCGCGCAGAATGCATTAGGCGCTACGGTGAAAGGCAGCACATACCTTGGGCTTAATACGCATTATGTGGTGCAGCTTGACAGCGGCGTAGAGGTGGAGATAGTTGAAGAATCTACACTTACAGAAGAGATAAAGACAGGCGCTCGCATTGGCTTGCAAGTGAAATCTGATAAAATCAATGTTTTTGACTCCGATGGTGCAAAGAATTTCACCAAGGGGGTTGTGAACGATGCTTAACCAACGACGGGACGTTTGGACGTTCATAACAATTGGCATATTCGTATTTTACTTTATTTTCATGGTCTATCCGCTCTTTGCGCTTTTGCGACAGAGCGTGATCAATGAAGAAACTGGCGCTCTTACATTTGAATTTTTCGCGAAATTTTTCAGTCGCCAATATTATTATGGCGCTGTATTCAATAGTATCAAGGTGACTGTGGCTGTGACACTGATGACAATCGTCGTCGCGATGCCGCTGGCCTATATCTTGACCACATTCAAGGTGCGTGGTGCTTCTGCCGTGCGTATCTTGATACTTGTGTCATCCATGTCAGCACCTTTTATCGGGGCTTATTCGTGGATACTGCTCATGGGGCGCAATGGCGCTATCACTAATTTTGTTTCAGATCTATTTGGTTTTAAGATGCCTAGTATATATGGATTTGGCGGGATAGTGCTGGTGCTCACGCTCCAATTCACGCCGCTAGTATTCATGTATATATCTGGTGCGCTTAAAAGCGTTGACAATTCACTATTAGAAGCTTCCGAAGGTATGGGATGTAGCAATATCAGCAAGATCACCAAGGTTGTGATGCCGCTTATTACGCCCACCATACTTGCAGGGGCATTGCTAGTGTTTATGCGTGCACTTGCTGATTTTGGTACGCCTATGCTCTTAGGCGAAGGCTACCGCACTGTGCCAGTGCTGATTTTTAATGAATTTATCTCTGAGATGGGCGGCAATGACAGCTTCGCCTCCGCTATCTCTGTGCTTGTGGTAATCTTTGCCACAGCCGTATTCTTAGCACAGAAGTTTGTCTCAAAGCGCATGGCCTTTGCAATGAGCGCCCTCAAACCAATAGAGAGCAAGCAAGCCAAGGGGTTCAAGAATATAGCAGCACATGCATATGTGTATCTATATGTCTGCTTGGCAATGCTACCGCAGTTGTGCATTATATACACTTCATTTCAAAAGACTGCTGGCTTGACATTCGCGCCAGGTTATTCGCTAGATAGCTATCGTATGGCCTTTGGTAGGCTTGGCAGCTCTATCACCAATACGTTTCTTTTTGCACTGATAGCTATTGCTGTGATCGTGCTGGTGGCAGTGCTTATTTCGTATGTGACTGTGCGCAGGCCAAATGCTGTGACCAACACACTAGACACCTTCACGATGTTTCCATATCTCGTGCCTGGCTCTATTCTAGGTATTGCGCTATTGGTAACCTTCAATAAAGCGCCGTTGGTGCTTTCTGGCACAGCTGCCATCATCATAGTAGCCTTTGTGATCAAACGTCTGCCGTACACTATTCGCTCAAGCACAGCTGTGCTGCATCAGGTAAACCCGAGTGTGGAAGAGGCAGCAATCAGCTTGGGTGCCTCGCAGATGAAGACGTTCTTTAAAATCACTGTACCCATGATACTTTCTGGTGTGATAGCTGGCGCTATCCTTAGCTGGATAACGATTTTGACGGAACTAAGCTCGTCGATCCTCTTGTATTCTGCTGGCACAAAGACAATGGCGATAGAGACTTACACACAGGTGATCCGTGGTAACTATGGCGTAGCGGCTGCGTTATCCACGATAATGAGTGTGGCAACAGTAATTTCGCTGCTGATTTTCTTTAAGGTATCTGGCAAGGATGAAATCACACTTTAAGCAAAAATAGTGCCCACTTGCAGGGAAAATGCAAGGGGCACTAAAGGATGAAGGGTTACTTGCTTATTAATCCATATATCCGCCACGCATTGGAGATGCTGCGTTTTCACAGAAAATCTTCAATATTCCTCGTTTAAAAGCCGCTGGCCGTGGCTTCCAAGCCTTGCTCCGTGCTTCCAATATCTTTGCAATCTCTGCTTCTGTTTTGGGCTCGCCATTCACGCCCACTATGCGTAGTTTACGTGCGGGGATATCAATCTCTATTAGATCATTTTCTTCCACAAGTGCTATTGGTCCTCCAGCAGCAGCTTCTGGCGACACATGGCCGATAGCTGGCCCGCGAGTAGCTCCCGAGAAGCGGCCATCAGTGATAAGCGCGATACTCTTAGCTAATGTCTCATCGGAAGCGATAGCCTCAGTGGTGTAGAACATCTCTGGCATCCCGCTGCCCTTTGGCCCTTCATAGCGTATAAATACAGCATCACCCGGCTGTATACGATGCGTCAGCACCGCTTCTATGGCATCTTCTTCACAATCAAATGGTCTGGCGCGTAATGTGGCCTTAAACATTTCTTTTGGCACTGCCGAATGCTTTACCACTGCGCCTTCTGGGGCAAGGTTACCCTTGAGCACTGCTATAGTGCCATCACTGCCAATAGGCTTGTCAAATTTGCGAATTATATCTTCACGCTTGCGGCCGACCTTGCGCAGATATTCTTCGCAACGTGTGTAGTAGTCTGATTTTTTCAAGTCTTCGAGGTTTTCGCCAAGCGTTTTGCCTGTGACAGTCATCACATCTAGGTGTAGTCGCGATTTGATCTCTTCCATCACAGCAGGCACGCCACCAGCATAATAAAAATACTCAGCTGGCCACTTGCCTGCTGGGCGTATGTCTAGCAGATAGTGCGCCCCTCTGTGCATGCGATCAAAGGCATCTGCATCAAGATCAACGCCAAATTCACGTGCAATAGCAGGCATATGGATCAGGCTGTTGCTTGAGCCCGATATAGCGGCATGCACGGCCACAGCATTTTCAAAACTCTTTGTTGTCACTATATCACGGGCTGTCAGATTTTGACAAGCGAGCTTGGCGGCCTGCTCGCCTGCAAGCTTGGCCATAGTTTTTAAGTCATCACATGTTGCAGGCATAAGTGCGCTCCCTGGGATCATTAACCCAAGCGCCTCTGCCATCACTTGCATAGTGGAAGCTGTGCCCATGAAGCTGCAAGCGCCGCAAGATGGGCAAGCATGTTGTTTATAGTATGTCAGCGCCTCTTGGGTAATCTCCCCGCGCTCAGCCATAGCGCTGTAAGTTCCTATCTGCTCAAGGGTGAGAAGGTCGGGCCCAGCCTCCATCACGCCACCTGTTACAACGATAGATGGTATATTGATGCGGCCTATAGCCATCAGATGTGCTGGCACACCTTTATCACAGCTACATACGAAGACGCCCGCATCGAATGTAGTAGCCTTGGCATGGATTTCAGCGAGGCTACAAATTGTATCCCTGCTAGCAAGCGAATAATTAATGCCCGAGTGGCCTTGTGCCATGCCATCGCAGATATCTGTGGCAAAATATTTTGCCGCTTTAGCTCCATTAGCATTTGCTGCCTTTTCCACTTCAAGCACAAGCTCCAGCAGATGAGCACTGCCTGGATGACTATCGCCAAAGGTGCTTTCAATAATAATTTGGGGCTTTTCCAAATCATCCACAGACCAACCCATACCCAAACGCAATGGATCCATCTCTGGCGCTATTTTTCGTACCGACTGACTCTTTAGCATATTTGGCCTCCTTAAATTATTACGATAAGTCATCATATCTCTTTTGTGGTTAATGTCAATAGATTTCGGATTTTTGGCACAAAAAAGCAGGCTCCCGAAACGAAAGCCTGCCCTTGATTATTTCACTCTAAATGTGCGTTATTCTACTTTAAATCTTGACACCAGCATCTTGAGGTTGTCAGTTTTCTGCTGTAGATATGAGACTGTCTTGGTCACTTCGTGCACAGCCTGCCCGCTTTCCTCGATGCCTGCAGCAATTGCCTGTGCATTATCTGTCACGGTCTGTATCATGTTAAATTGTGCACTAATGCTGTCATTCACTTCTTGTGTATTGGTATCCATCTCGTTTACCACACCCACAACGGATGTGAATGTTTCGTCTGTTTTCAATACATTGCCGAGCCCTTCTTCCACGCTATCTGCCGCGCCTTTCATCTCAACAGAGGCGTTGCCTGTCTCACTTTGCAGTGTGCTAATGATGACTGATATCTCGCTAGTGGAAGACTGGGTGCGTTCTGCCAGCTTACGCACCTCATCTGCCACCACAGCAAAGCCTCTGCCTGCATCGCCAGCCCTTGCTGCCTCAATAGCAGCATTTAGAGCCAATAAGTTTGTCTGGTCGGCTATATCATTAATTACGCCCAAGATATCCCCAATTTTATCAGAAGAATCTTTCAGATTCGCCACAGTCTCCCCTAGCGACTTAGTTTTGTCTTTGATTATATTCATATTGTCAACGGCGATATTCAGCTGCTTGCTGCCGCTTCCCATAGAATCCTTGGCATCGCCCATCATATTCACATTCACTCCAAGGCTTTCCACCATCACTTTAGATGAATCGCTGATCATGTCCATATTGCTGGCCACAGCGGAAACTTGCTCTGATTGGCTATTGAATGTGGTCGATAATTCTTCCATAGTCGCCGAAAGCTCGCTATTGCTGGAGGCAACTTCCTCAGCGGCGTTTTTCACTTCGGTGATGACCTCACACAGATTTTCGACAAATTTATTAAGATAGCCAGCCAATATTTCAAATTCATCACCAGTGTGTATGACAATCTTCTTGGTCAAGTCGCCTTCGCCTTCTGTGAGATCGCGCATGGCATCCATAAAGCGTTTCAAATAGCGAATGATGCTAAATCTCATTATGAAAGTAGTGCCTATGATTATCAATATGATAAAGCCTAGCACTGCTCTTGATATCAATAACATTGAATCAAAGCCGACCGCCGTCAGCGCATCATCCATAACAAAGGCCAACACTAGCCCCATAGGCACTGCACCCTCGCCCACGTAGGCAGGCTGCGCCACCATGTACATGTCTTTATTAAGGTTGGTATTATACCAACTACTCTCAAAGTTTTTGCCAGCTATCACAGAATTCACGACATCCGCAGGATTGACACCCTGTATGTATGTAAGGTCTCTATAGTCAGTGTTGATCGTCTCCCGCACTGGGGTTGACATAAGAATACCATCCGCACCCATAAACACTGCATAGCCAGTGCCAAAGGGTTTGACATTTTCCAGAATGGCGTCAAAACGAGCCGCACGCAGGTCTATAGTGGCAACACCCAGTATACGGCCGTCTTTCATCTTGATAGGCACGGCGATCGTTATGACATAACGGTTATCTGGCTTAGCAAGATCAGCCGCGCTGGGGTTTGAAACAATCGACAGGCTAGTGGTATTGAACACATAAGGGTTGGTGACTGTCAGCTTCTTATTGACGAAGGCGCCCTGAAACCATTCACGCGACTGCGTATTCTCCATGCGATCATGCTTATATTCACGGCTCTCTTCATCGCCTATGCGAGATACCCAATATTCTTCCGCGGGTTTGCCAAGCTCAATGGCATCAGGCGCAAGATAGAGCGTGCCGCTAAACATCTTAGAGCTATATAAGGCGTTCTCAAACAGGCTAAGCATGAGCTCACGATCGACATAGGGATCTTCAAGATAGAGAGCCTCCATCAGGGCAACGCTATCAGCAAATTCCGTGGTAGCAGTGCGCAATTCGCCCAGATATGCCTCTAGCTCTGCCTTACTCGTTGCCGCCATATTGCGAGCCACGTTCTCTGCATTTGACACTAGGCTGTTTCTTACTACATACTCTGTTAGAAATGTGACCACCAAAAATATAATGATTAATGGCAGTGCTGAAATTAAAAATAGTTTCTTCTGCAAACTCATGCTTTATCCTCCAACCAACAATTCACGATAAGTGAATCTATTGTATCGTACATTTTACCCACGAAATGTCAATAAAAAAAATAAGCCTTCTCACATCTATTTATATGTTGTGTTTTTATGCAGATTTATAATATCATAGGAGCTGGAAGGACTATTCATACATGAAGATTACCAAGATGGTGCTTTGGGAGGTTATCCCGCTATTTATCACTGCTAATTTCTTTTTTATGACGCTGCTCTTGCTCCAGCAGATAGTGGAGCTGGCGGAGCTGATATTTGTGCGCAGTATGCCAATGTTTCTGGTGCTAGAGACGATTATTTTCTATATGCCTTCATTTCTGGTGCTCACCATACCTATAAGCGCTCTTTTAGCGATAGTGCTTGCTTTCAATAGATTTTCCTCAGATTCAGAGCTTATCGCCATGCATGCTTGTGGCGCTAGCAATTTCACTCTGATTGTGCCTGTGGTCATCTTTGGGCTCGCTACAGCGCTTATTGGCATCTATATGAATGTATCGCTTTTACCAAAGGGCAGTTCGCTAGCTGTGGATAATCTTAATCGAATGCTGGAAAATCTTTCCATCAATGATATCCGTGCAAAAGAGATGTATACTGATATTGATGGCATGATCTTCTATGCTAATCAAAAAATAGATGAGGCTAATTTTGAAGAGATTCTCATAGTGGATACTGAGCAAAACGCTATTATATCAGCACAAAAGGGCACTATCATCCCGAATGCTAGCCGCTCAATGATGATGCAATTTGAAGGCGGCAAGCTCACACAGGTGGATAGAAGCGACCAATATTCAAGCATTTCTTTTGGCAAGATGTCGCTTAATTACCCGCTGAATCTGGAAGTGGCCTCCATGCCGCGTAATGAGAAGCTTATGGGCTTAGCTGAGCTTGAGCAGCACTTTAGCGAAAGCGGGATATATAAATTTGAATACAACAAGCGCTTTAGCATGCCGCTATGTGCGTTGATAATGTCGCTGCTTGGCCTAACGATGGGCAGAGCCACACAACGATCTGGCAAATCGCTAGGGATAGCATTGGCGGCGCTAGCTATAGTGGGCGAGAATGTGCTTTTCATTGTGGGTGAGGCGCTTAGCGCTAAGTATGATCCATTGCTTCTGGCATGGTTGCCTGCAGCACTATTCACGGTGATCACGGCGCTTATGCTATATAGAATGACGAGATTGAGCTAAGGAGTATTGTAAATGTCAATAGCAGTAGTAGATTACAAAGCAGGGAATTTAACAAGCGTCTGCAATGCCTTGACGCATATCGGAGCAGATCACTTTGTTTCAAGCGATCCAGATAAGCTGCGGCTTGGTGATAGGCTGATATTCCCAGGCGTAGGCCACGCCAAATCAGCTATGGCGCGGCTTAAAGAGACAGGCATAGCTGATATGCTTACAAGCTATGCAAATAGCGGCAAAGCCATGCTAGGTATATGTCTTGGTAGCCAAGTGCTTCTAGATCACTCTGAGGAAGGCGATACAGATACGCTAGGCATCATCCTTGGGCAAGTGAAGCTGTTTTCGCCAAGTATAGGCTTGAAAATCCCTCATATAGGCTGGAATCAGGTGTACCCAGCAGGAAACCCACACCCATTATTTAAAGACATACCTGATGGTAGTTCATTCTATTTTGTGCATTCATACTATACAGCGGTGGCCGATGCTAGCAATACGCTATGCACAACGGATTATGGCGGCACATTCTGCTCAGGCGTGCGACAGGGCAATGTCTGCGCGGTGCAGTTTCACCCAGAGAAGTCTGGCAAGTGGGGCTTGAAGATGCTGGAGAATTTTAGCAGGATGTAAGGGCTTTTTATGGATGCAATGGTTGATATCGTCAAAGTGTATGCATACAATAGCTTTATGGCTAATGGTGCTCAGAAATCAGGCTCTGCTCAGCAGCATGAGCTTGATGCGATCGCAGCATATATTGCCACTGGCGTGGATAACTTTTTTGTGCAAACATTTGCGCCTAAATCATTTGTGCAGCCTATAGAAAATAATTCTTCACAAGCACGCTATCAAAGCTTCTGCGAGCAGCTTCAAGCTAGCCTAGACACTATCAAACGCCATGCAGGCTCAGCTGATTTGCCTCGTTTTTATAATATGATGAAGCTTCTTGAGCGTATGAAGGATCCAGCTGCCCACCTATTGCTGCTGATAAGCAGTAAAGCCCGAGGAGGCGATGGGCTGAATATGCTGCGAACGGTTATTGGCTGCTATCAAGACGAAGAAGAGCTGCTGGCACTATTGACACTTTATTTAAAATATCTAAAGCCAACTATATCAGCAAGAATGGTGCATTTACATGGCAATAACCTTGAGGCGCTTTATCTTCACTCGCCTGCTATCTTAGAACAGCTTCTGCGACATAATCCCCATTCATATCTGCTACGTTTCTATATGCTACATAGGAATTATGATCGCTATTGTGCTATTGAACCTGCGCTGATAGCTGATATTAAGCAGAGCATGAATAATCTTATCAGAGATGGGCACAAGCCAAAGGAGCTGATTAGCAGCTTTATAGCATGGGCAAAAGGCCGCTTTGATATTGCAGCTGTCATTAAAGACGCCTATATGCAGACGCCTGCTGCTGCAGCTGTGATATGGCAGTGTTGCTCTTCAGAGTTTTATCTGCTTGAGCGCCTATCTAGCTTTGATATGCCCCTTGCGCCAATTATTGCAGCAGCAGCCAATGATGATAAAGGCTGGCCAAGGTTAGAAAATTTAGCAGTGTATGAATATATTCAAGATCATAGCACTCGCTATGACACTATGCGCGCGGCTCTAGCCTATGCCACTCATCATGGTAAATGCGTTATTTATTTTTATCTCAATCAATGTGGGCAAGCTGTGGATATCGCAGACTGGGAAAGGGCGCTCTTGGATGAAATGTGTGATAGTGCTTGCAACAGATGCGAAGATAAAGGCAAATGCTCCGCGCGCACAATGTATAACGAAAAAACTGAAAAGCTTAGGCAATATCTTAGTGCAGAGGCTGACTCAGTCGATGACAACCCCTCTTGGTTAGGGACATTTTCCTCTTGTGTCATCAATGTGACCCATAATGTCCCAAGCTTTATAGCTAGTCTTTTAGGTAAATCTGCCTTGGCATTACGTACTGTTAAAATGCTACTTTTTTGGGATTATGAAATATCAGGCAATGACGGTTTGTTAACATGCCTCCAAAAAATCTTCACTGTGTTTACAGACAAGCAATATGCTGTGCTAAATGAATTAGACAATAAAAAGATATTGAGTATCATAGCTAAACAAAATTATTGGGCTGATATTGATAATGCCGCTCTAGGCCATATAGCCACAGCTATAGCAAGGCAAGCCCCTGAGCAATATAAAACGATCTTTGCCAATGCTGATAACGCTCTTTGCCTCTATATGGCAAAATATCTGCCAGCAGACTTTGATACAGACTTTATCATAACGCTGCTTAGTAGATCGAAGAAGCTAGCCGATATGGCAATAAATTTGCTAAAAGATCGGCGCGAATTACGAGATGAAATTCACAGCCTCACAGAGTCTAAAAAGAAATCAACACGCGAGAATGCCGAACGCCTGCTAGCGTACTATGATGGCAAGCTGACAATTGACATTGCTACATATTATAAGAAATATGCGAAAACTATCGAAAAAACTTTGGAATGGACAAACCCCGCAAATTGGCCAAAAGTGCACG
>JAITWL010000212.1 GCA_031285285.1 Deferribacteraceae bacterium
TATGATGGCCTCTGGCCGACAATTATTAGGAACGCTGGATTGGCAACGCATGAGCCTCGCAATAGACTTGTCATGAAACGAAAAAGTTGCGTCATTGCGGGCTCGACCCGCAATCTAGGCTTAATCCAATGGGGGAATTGTTCTTAATTGGTAATGTTCCCGCACTGGATTTATTCTGGATTGCGGCTCAAGGCCACAATGACGTGTGCTGTCACCCCCTGCGAAGCGAATGGGTCTTGGCATTTCATGACAAGTTTCGCTTTGTAGCGGGCAAGTATGGCAGCGGCAAAAGCTTTCTGCTGCAAGCGATCTAATGACGGACTTATGGAAACTTTAATTTAGAATTGGAATTACAAAGTAACACAACTCCTGCAAGCGTATTAAAAAATATGATCGTTGTAACTAGCGATAGATAGTTGATTTGAGTTATATGGGCGGTCTGCCCGCCCTATTATCAGAATAGCTGTCGACTAAAGGCCGTCATAATCACTTATTCAATGCCTCAATCAGCTTTTTCAGCACAGCCTCAGCTTCATCATGGGGCACTTGGCAAGTGCCAGCTGCTGAGTGCCCGCCGCCGCCATATGTGAGCATAATTTCGCCGATATTCACTTGAGAAGATTTATCAAATATTGATTTGCCCACGGCAAATACGGTGTTTTGCTTCTGGAAGCCCCACATTTCATGGATAGATATCTTGGCCTCTGGGAAAAGTGCATATATCATAAATCGGTTGCCTGGGTAGATTGTCTCTTCATTGCGCAGGTCTAGCACAACTACATGTCCGTACACTGTGGAGCAGCGTTTGATCTGCTCTTTGAAATCTTTATCATATTTTTCGTAAAGCTCAACACGCTCTAAGACATCAGGCAGCTTCAATATATCATCAATGCTCATATGAGCAACATGGTCAATGAGATTCATCATTAGTTGATAATTTGAGATGCGAAATTCACGAAAGCGGCCAAGGCCTGTGCGCGCATCCATAAGGAAATTTAGCAGCGGCCAACCTGTAGGATTTAGCACTTCTTCCATATTAAAATTTGCCGAATCGCCTTTGTCCACAGCCTCCATAAGATCGTCTGTGATATTAGGGAAGGCTTTTTTGCCACCATAATAATCATAGACCACCCGCGCAGCACTTGGCGCGTGCCCAGATATGATGTGATTAGCTGGTGTGCCTTTGATGCGGCTAAGCTCACTTTCATGGTGATCAAAAGCCAGATAGGCAGCCGCAACATATGGCAAGTTGGTGGTGATATCCTTTGCTGTGATGGCGATTTTGCCATCCTGCATATCCTTAGGGTGCACAAAAAGAATATCATCAATCAAATCCAATTCTTTCAAAAGCACAGCGCATACCAAGCCATCAAAATCGCTTCTGGTTACAAGTCTATATTTTTCTCCCATAGCCTCTCCTTAGTAAATAATCCTTCTATCACACATAATCAACACCATCCATTTGCAATTGCTCTTCCACTAGTGCTGTTTTGATCGATACCAGCGCCACTTCCAGCTGTGAATCATCTGGCTCGCGGGTGGTGAGGCGTTGCAGCCAGAGGCCAGGCGCCATCAAGAATGCTACTATTGGATTGCGACGAAGACGGCCGCTAAGCTTTAGCACCTCATATGAGATGCCCGCTATCACTGGCAAAAACACTATGCGTGAGCCAAATTTTATCACAAAGGCTGAGTCTTTTGGGATCAATGAGAACACAAAGATGGCCACTATCATCACTATCAAGAGGAAGCTAGTGCCACAGCGCGGGTGAAAGCGGCTCATCTTGCGTGCATTTTCCACAGTCAGCTCCAAGCCTTCTTCATAGGCGAAGATCGATTTATGCTCCGCACCATGATATTGGAAGACCCGCTGTATATCCTTCATGCGCGAGATAATGGCTATATATGCGACAAAAAATACCACACGGATAAGGCCATCAACAAGATTAAACACAAGAAACGATTCTTCTATCAGCGGAAACACAGCCTTCATAAGGTTAGTCAGCCAGAGCGGCAGGAAGAGAAAGAGCAATATCCCCACGCCTAGGCCAATCACAAGGCTGAGTACAGTTTCTCTCTTTGATAGCGGCTTCTCATCATCTAGCCCAGCATGCTGCGCGCTAAAATTGAGCGCCTTGATGCCAAGCACCAGCGAATCATATAACCCCACCATACCGCGAAAAAATGGCTTCTTGAATAGCGAAGAATGATCAATTTTGATAGGTTCTTTGCGCACCACTATCACGCCATTTTGCTGGCGCACAGCCATTGCTAGCTGCCCAGGGGCGCGCATCATCACGCCCTCGATAATTGCCTGCCCACCAATATTAAGGCAAGCTTTGTTATTTGCTTTATTTACAGATTCAGACATACATACACCTTGCCGCTACTTTACTATATAGTGCATGATAGCACAATAGTAAAATCGGCGTTGCTATAGCAAGGATTCGCAGGGGTCATTCTGTTCTCAATAAAAAATGTTTCCATTTCGTCATTGCGAGGCTCTGCGAAGCAATCCAGACCTCAGGATAGCTGTCGGCCAAAGGCTGTCATAATCATGAATTCTGGATTGCCACATCGAAGACTCCTCGCAATAGACTTGTCACGAAACAAGTCCAGAACAAGTCCCCCCCTCTTGTAGAAGGGGTGTCAGGCAAAGCCTGACGGGGTAGTGATCCACAGCTTTTAGCCATTGGTAATAGCTATGCATGTAAGCATTACAACTTATCGCATTAATTATGGCTACTAATTTATATTG